>CAYUNU010000131.1:0-8517 GCA_964446195.1 uncultured Porphyromonadaceae bacterium
CCATTTATCCAAAAATTATTTATTTCTAAAATTATCCTGCAGCCTGATTGGCTGTTATTGCTACCAAATTCACTATATCACTTACAGAGCAACCTCTTGACAAGTCATTGATTGGCGCTGCCATACCTTGCAGTATAGGACCAACAGCTTCGGCTCCGGCCAATCTTTGTACTAATTTATAGGCAATATTACCGGTTTCCATTGTGGGGAAAACCAAAACATTTGCTTTACCAGCAATATCACTATTTGGAGCCTTTTTAGCACCAATACTCTCCACGATAGCTGCATCAGCCTGAAGCTCACCATCAAATGAAAACTCAGGTGCCATTTCCTGGGCCAATTTTGTAGCATTAACAACTTTATCAACCATTTCATGTTTGGCACTTCCCTTGGTAGAGAAGCTCAACATGGCAACTCTTGGATTCATTTTAGCAATAGCCTTGGTTGTTCGTGCTGTCATAACAGCTATCTCAGCTAATTCCTTTTCATTAGGAAAGGGATGAACCGCACAATCAGCAAAAACCAGCATGCCATTTTCACCATAAGTTTTGTCTTTTAAAATCATGATAAAAGCTCCGGAAACAACAGATATACCAGGCATTGTTTTAACATATTGGAAAGCAGGCCTCAATACGTCACCAGTAGAATTTTCTGCTCCGGCAACTTCTCCGTCAGCATCACCGGCCTTTATCATCAATGTTGCAAGATAAAGTGGGTCCTCAATTAATTTTGTTGCATCCTCTCTTGTCAAACCCTTTTTCTTTCTAAGATCTACCATCAAATCAATGTAGGCATCTTTTTTGTCGTGATTTTTAGGATTTACAATAGTAGCTTTCACAATATTTGTAAATCCCTTAACCTTTGCAAGCTTTAAGATCTCGTCCTTATCTCCAATCAATATTATCTTAGCAATCTCTTCAGTCAATAAAATATTGGCCGCTTCTAATGTGCGTTCTTCCATACTTTCGGGCAACACAATTCTTTTGTTGTGGGATTTTGCCGCAACTTTAATATCTTCCAGTAAACTCATGAAATTCAGTGTATTATAAGGTATTTAAATATTCGACAAAGATAGCCAAAAAATGGTTTGCATAAATGAGGTTTTTCCATGATTTTTGTCAGAGTTTATTTCCAATTATGATTGGTGTAAATTTTAGCAGTTTTCTAAAACCATTGACCTAACAATTTGTATTATATAGTAAGCGTAATAAAACATAAATAGCAAAGACATGATTTTTGACATTGAAATGATTCGTAGGGTTTATGCCGGCATGCCTTCATCTATCAGCAAGGCAAGAGAAATAACAGGCAAACCGCTGACTTTTACAGAAAAGATACTTTATTCGCATTTATCTGACAAGGGAATAGGTAAGCCTTATGAGCGGGGAAACTCTTATGTTGACTTTTCACCTGATCGTGTAGCTATGCAAGATGCAACTGCTCAAATGGCCCTTTTACAGTTCATGCAGGCCGGAAAGAAAGAGGTGGCTGTACCTAGTACAGTGCATTGTGATCATTTGATTCAGGCTAAAATTGGAGCTCTTGAAGATTTAAAAACGGCAGAAGAGTCCAATAAGGAGGTTTACGATTTTCTGGCTACTGTTTCTAACAAATATGGAATAGGGTTTTGGAAACCAGGTGCTGGAATAATTCATCAGGTTATTTTGGAAAACTATGCATTTCCAGGTGGCATGATGATTGGAACTGATTCTCATACAGTAAATGCAGGCGGTTTAGCTATGGTTGCAATTGGTGTTGGAGGAGCAGATGCAGTTGATGTGATGGCCGGTATGCCCTGGGAGCTGAAATTCCCTAAACTAATTGGAGTAAAATTAAGCGGCAAGCTAAATGGATGGACTTCTGCAAAGGATGTTATCTTAAAAATTGCCGGTATACTTACGGTTAAAGGCGGTACAGGACATATTCTGGAATATTTTGGAGACGGAGCTGAAAGCTTATCTGCCACGGGCAAAGGAACTATATGCAATATGGGAGCTGAAATAGGTGCAACAACATCTATTTTCCCTTATGACAAAAAGATTGCCGACTATCTTAAGGTTACCGGGCGCGAGGAAGTTGCCGATTTGGCAGACAATATATCAGAACATCTAAGAGCTGATCCTGAAGTATATAATTCACCTGAAAAATATTTTGACCAGGTGATAGAGATTGATCTTGACACTCTGGAGCCATACATTAATGGTCCTTTCACTCCAGATAAAGCATGGCCAATATCTGAGTTTGCACAGGCGGTAATAGATAATGACTACCCTGCCCGACTGGAGGTTGGACTTATAGGCTCATGCACAAATTCCAGTTATGAAGACATTACACGATCAGCATCGATAGCCCGTCAGGCTATTGAAAAAGATCTTAAAGTCAAATCTGAATTTACAGTTACACCCGGATCTGAACAGGTACGTTTTACTGTTGAAAGAGATGGCTTATTGGATACTTTTACAAGGATTGGTGGAGTTGTGCTAGCCAATGCATGCGGACCATGTATCGGTCAATGGGCCAGACATGATGTTGAAAACATTGGTAAAAACAGCATAATAACATCGTTCAACAGAAATTTTGCCAAAAGGAATGATGGCAATCCCCTAACCCATTCATTTGTTGCATCTCCAGAAATAGTCACTGCTCTTTCGATTGCGGGTGATCTTAGGTTTAATCCATTAAAAGATAAACTTATTAATAGAAAAGGTGAGGAGGTGATGTTAGATGAACCAAGCGGATTAGAAATGCCTGAAAATGGATATGATGTTGGTGACAATGGATATCAGGAACCGGCTATTAACGGTGAGGGGATTAATGTCGTAGTAGACGAAAATTCAAAGCGACTTCAACTCTTAAAGGGTTTTGATGCCTGGGACGGTAATGATCTTAAAGGATTGAAACTCCTGATAAAGGCACAAGGGAAATGTACAACCGACCATATTTCCATGGCTGGCCCCTGGCTTAAATTCAGGGGTCATCTGGATAATATTTCAAATAATATGCTAATTGGTGCCATTAATGCTTTTAATGGCCAGACTAACTTAATTAAAAGCCAATTGGATGGTTTGCAAGGGGGTGTTCCGGATACAGCAAGAGCTTATAAAGCAGCTGGTTTTGGCAGTATTGTAGTTGGTGATGAAAATTATGGTGAAGGATCCTCAAGAGAGCATGCAGCTATGGAACCAAGGCACCTTGGCGTTAGAGTTGTGTTAGTGAAATCTTTTGCACGAATACATGAAACAAACCTTAAGAAACAAGGCATGTTGGCCCTAACTTTTAATAATAAGGATGATTATGAGAAGATTAAGGAAGACGATAACTTTGATGTTTTGGGTCTAACTGAATTTGCTCCTGGCAAAGACTTGTCCTTAATAATTAATCATGCGGATGGTAGCAGCGAAACCATTATTGTTAAACACTCTTACAACGAGAACCAGATAGAATGGTTTAAAGCCGGGTCAGCACTTAATCTTATTAGAAAACTGAACAATTTATAGTTGATTCAAAAATCTTCGAACAATTACTAACCGGTCATTAATAAATGATCGGTTTTTTTTAAGAATATTATCTTTAACATGACTTTTAGATATACACGTATCTAAATATTTTGTTATTTTTAGGGATTGCTAACAAAACATAAGAATTATGACAAAAATCAAGGTTATTAACCCTGTTGTCGAGATGGACGGGGATGAAATGACCAGAATTATCTGGAAAATGATTAAGGAGGAGCTTATTCTTCCTTATGTTGATATTGATATAAAATATTTTGATCTGAGCATTGAATATAGGGATGAGACAGATGATCAGGTTACGGTTGATGCAGCACATGCTATCCAGAAGTATGGAGTTGGTATTAAGTGTGCAACAATAACGCCAGATGAGGTGCGTGTTGAAGAGTTTGGTTTGAAAAGTATGTGGAGATCGCCAAATGGCACCATAAGGAATATTTTAGGTGGTACAGTATTTCGTGAGCCAATAATCATGGAAAATGTTCCTCGACTGGTACCCGGCTGGAAAAAGCCTATTTGCATCGGTCGTCATGCATTTGGTGATCAATATAGGGCAACAGATTTTCTTGTAAAGGGTAAAGGTAAATTAACCATAACCTTTACTCCTGAAAATGGAGAACCCCAATCATATGATGTGTATGATTTTGAAGGCGATGGTGTATCCATGGCTATGTATAATACAGATGAATCTATTCGTGGCTTTGCTCATTCATGCTTCAGAATGGCCTTAGATAAGGGCTGGCCACTATACTTATCAACCAAAAACACCATATTAAAGAAATATGATGGACGTTTCAAGGATATATTTGAAGAAATATACTTGTCTGATTATAAGGATATTTTCAAAAAAAATGGTATCTTATATGAGCACCGTTTAATTGATGATATGGTTGCTGCAGCATTGAAATGGGAAGGTGGATATGTTTGGGCTTGTAAGAATTATGATGGTGATGTACAGTCTGACACTGTTGCTCAAGGCTTTGGTTCATTAGGATTGATGACTTCTGTTTTGGTTACTCCTGATGGAAAAACTGTTGAGGCTGAAGCAGCTCACGGTACCGTAACAAGGCATTACAGGATGCATCAGCAGGGCAAACCAACATCGACAAATCCTATTGCATCAATTTTTGCATGGACACGCGGTCTTGCTTACCGAGGTAAATTTGACAATAATAAAGAACTGGTTGAATTTGCCAACAAGCTGGAAGAAACTTGTGTAGAGACTGTTGAAGGCGGACAAATGACAAAAGATTTGGCTTTGGTTATTCACGGATCTGATTTAAAGCCAGAACACTACCTGAGTACGGAAGAGTTTTTCGATGCTATACGGGTCAATTTTAAAAATAAAATGGTTTAACTGAATAAAAGGAGCAAATTATGAAGTCGATTAAGCAAAAATTTATTGAAAAAGCACTGCCAAAAGCTGAATTTATACGACAACTAAGGAAAGATCATGGTGATGTGAAGGTTGGAGAGGTTACAATTGACAATGTATTATCTGGTATGAAAGGAGTTGTCAGCTTATTAACATGTACATCTAAACTTGACCCCGAGGAAGGTATTCGTTTCAGGGGGTATACAATCCCAGAATTACAAAAGCTTCTTCCAAGAGCCCGGCCTGATGGCGAACCTCTACCCGAAGGATTATTTTATCTTATGTTAATGGATGAGTTACCTACCAAAAAAGATGTAAAGTATATTCAGGATGAATGGCAAAAACGCGCCCATGTTCCTAAACATGTTTTCGACGTTATTGATGCTCTCCCGGAAGATGCACATCCCATGACTCAATTTGTTACCGCAGTTGTGGCTATGTCGAAGAGTTCAAAGTTCAAAGTTGCGTATGATTCCGGAGTACATAAAAAAGACTTATGGGACTCTGCATATGAAGGTGTTATGGATTTGATATCCCGACTACCAAGAATTGCTGCTTATATTTATCGCAGGACTTACCACAAGGGAAATCATATCGAACCAAATTCAGATCTCGACTGGGCAGCTAATCTGGCTCACATGATGGGATTTGATAACGAGGAGGTTTATAGATTATTCCGCTTATATATGTTTATTCATGCTGATCACGAAGGAGGGAATGTTTCTGCTCATACAACTCATCTGGTTGGATCTGCCTTAAGCACTCCATATCAAGCATATGCCGCTGGAATGCTGGGATTAGCGGGTCCGTTGCATGGATTGGCAAATCAGGAAGTTATAAAATGGATATTCCAATTACAAGAAGACCTGGGAACTAAAACTCCTAGTAAGGAGATGATTGCCGATTATGTAAAGAAAACACTGCAAGAAGGTAGAGTAATTCCCGGATATGGGCATGCCGTTCTTAGGAAAACCGACCCACGTTATGAAGCACAAAGAGAATTTGCATTGAAATATATGCCGGATGATCCATTGTTTCAGGTAGTGAGTAATATTTATGAAGTTGTTCCACCGATATTATCTTCAATAGCAAAAATTAAAAACCCATGGCCTAATGTTGATGCTCATTCCGGAGCTCTTCTGATGCATTATGGTATCAAAGAACATGAATTTTATACAGTAATGTTTGGTGTTTCTAGGGCAATGGGTGTTCTTGCTCAATTGGTGTGGGACAGAGTTTATGGATTACCTATTGAAAGACCAAAATCACAAAACACCAAGTGGTTTCTCGAAAAAGCTGGAATTGACGCCCCAATAAAATTTTAATAAAACACAAGCCTAATTAAATAGTTATGGATAAAAAAATCACTGTTATCGGAGCTGGTAACGTTGGCGCTACAGTTGCTAATGTTATAGCCCACAATGACTTAGCCAAGGAGGTTATTTTAATAGATGTTAATAAAGGAATTGCTGAAGGCAAAGCACTTGACATGTGGCAAACTTCATCTATTAATAATTTTAATACAAGAGTAATTGGAGTCACTAATGATTATCTAAGGACTAAGCATTCATCTATCATTGTTATTACTGCCGGAGTGCCCAGGAAACCAGGTATGTCAAGAGATGACCTAATAAAAACCAATGCTACCATTGTTAAAGAAGTAACAGAAAAAGCTATTAAGTATTCGCCGGATGCAATAATTATTGTTGTGTCAAATCCGCTTGATGTGATGACCCATGTGGCTTATCTGGCTGCCAACAAGGCTCCTAACAAAGTTTTTGGTATGGCAGGTATTCTGGATGCAGGACGTTATAAAGCATTCATTGCTGATGCTCTGAATGTTTCTCCAAAGAGCTGTCACGCTTTATTGCTGGGAGGTCATGGAGATTCAATGGTTCCTTTAAAGCGCTACACTTCAGTATCAGGTATCCCCGTTACTCAATTACTGGGAGATGAGGTTATTGAGCAAATTATCGAAAGGACAAGAAAAGGAGGAGGCGAATTGGTAAAACTGATGGGTACATCTGCCTGGTATGCTCCAGGAGCAGCTGCCGCCACTATGGTTGAAGCTATTGTTAGAGATCAGCATAGGATATTCCCTGTTTGTGCCTACCTTGATGGTGAATATGGACAGAAGGATATTTACCTTGGAGTGCCTGTAATCTTAGGAAAGAATGGTATCGAGCGTATTATAGAAGTGCAGCTGGATAGTGATGAAAAGAAACTCCTTAAAGATTCAGCTGAGTCAGTTAGAGTTGTCATGAAGGATCTGGATAAACTGAATTTATTTGAGAAATAATATAACAGTAAATTATCTTAAAGGGTGATCATTATGGTCACCCTTTTTTTTTATTCATTAAATTTGGCCTTCTTTTACCATTCTTTATCCAATGTTTGAAAAACTAAAAATCCTGGAAGCGAAATTAGAAGGCGATCTTTTCTTCGATCCAATTCATCTCACCATATACTCCACTGATGCTTCAGTATATAAAGAAGAGCCTTTGGCCGTGGCGTTTCCGGCAACAGAGAGTGATCTTAAACAACTGATACAATTTGCCACAATAAACAAAACCTCTTTGGTGCCCAGAACGGCTGGAACATCACTTGCCGGGCAAGTTGTAGGTAGCGGTATTATTGTGGATTTCTCTCGCCATCTAACTAGCATTCTGGAGCTAAATAAAGAGGAAAAGTGGGTATGGGTGCAACCTGGTGTAGTACTGGATGAACTAAATCAATATTTAGGAGAATCAGGACTTTTCTTTGGACCTGAAACCTCTACCGGCAACAGGTGTATGATAGGGGGTATGTTGGGCAATAATGCTTGTGGATTGCACTCACTTGCTTATGGTAGTACCCGGGATCATACTCTCGAAGTTGAATGCTTATTATCCGACGGGAGCAAAGTCTCTTTCAAATCTCTTGATGAAAAGCAGTTTACTGAAAAAACTAAACTCGATAGTTTGGAGGGTAAAATATATAGTGGCCTTAATGCTATACTTTCTGATCCTCTTAATCAAAAAGAAATCAGGAATGGATATCCTGATCCTGCTATACCTCGACGAAATACTGGCTATGCCTTGGATATATTGCTTAATGCCAAACCATTCAACACATCCGGAGAAGCAATAAATATTTCAAAGCTTTTGGCAGGATCAGAGGGCACCATGGCTCTCGTAACCCGGATAAAGCTTAGCCTTATCCCTCAGCCTCCAAAGGAAAAAGCTCTCATATGTGCGCACTTCAAAACGGTTGATGAAAGCCTTAGAGCTAACCTTTTAGCACTTAAAGGCAAGCCAACAGCCATAGAATTAATGGATTCTGCAATTCTCGAATGCGCCAGGTCCAATAAAGCCCAGATAGAGAACAGCTTTTTTATTGAGGGTAGTCCACGAAGCATACTTAAAATTGAACAATCAGCCGACTCAGTTGAAGCTCTCGAGGGGAAAGTCAAAAACACAATTGAGCTAATTAGATCTGGAGAATACGGATATGCATTCCCTGTTGTTTACGGTGATGATTGCACCAGAGTATGGAACCTGAGAAAAGCCGGTCTGGGTTTACTGGCCAATATTCCAGGAGATGCCAAATCGGTTTCTGTCATTGAAGATACTGCTGTTCCTGTTGTAAAAT
>CAYUNU010000132.1:0-8451 GCA_964446195.1 uncultured Porphyromonadaceae bacterium
GTAATCGAAGTATTCGCCGAACCACAGGCGGTCCAGATAAGCAAAGTGCTCCATATAGAGGTTCGCCGAGTTGGCAAATCCATCCCTCGGATTGAACTGATTAGCTGAGTGGAGATCTATCATTGCCCCTGGATTTCCGCTTTGAAGGATTTTTCGAGCCCTTTTCATTATTGACCGATCAAAAGCTACATCGTCGATATACAGACCATCGATCCCAACATTGTTAACCAGCCAGTTTAAGCCTTCTAGGTAGTAGTTATGCCATCTTGATACACCCGAATTAATAATTGCTGCATCTTTCCAATCCGGCACAAACCAGGCTCCTATATAGTTGCCGTCGAGGTGCTCTTGTAGCCAGCTGTATCCACCACCGGGACCGTAGGATAAAATCTCGTCACCCAGCGATTTCAAAGCCCATATCTCGGGGCAGATATTAGTCAATTCTCTTACAGTATAGTAGATTTTTACTTTAGCATTTTTTTCATGCGCTTCGTCAATATACTCCTTCATGATTTTTGGAGTCATGAATGGATAATTGATATAGGGATTAATATCTGTTGCATGGTGAACATTAATCGTGTTGCCTCCATACTCCAGTATACTATCAATGGGTTCGTACTTGTGATAATATCTTGTTTGCCACTGACTTTCCGTATCAATAGGTCGGAATGGAGTGATCAGGAGTTGAATATTAAAATGCAATGTATCTCCTTTTTCAATCTGCCTTTTGCCGGAATAGGCAGTAATTGAATATGACCCTTCTGATCTCTTCAGATTTATACCCCCTTTACCATCATTATACCAGGATGGAGGCATTTTCAAAGGTTTTTCGTGATAAAAATTGGTGTTCAACGGTCGCTCATAATTTTCATCCCGGAAGCTGGATTGCAGACCAAGGTTCAGGTCTCCAATCCATGGTCCGTCATTATTGAAGTAAGGATCCCATTTCCACTGAAACTCATCAGGAGCAAAGCCACCCTTTCTACCCAGACCAAGTATATATTTTCCTACTTTGTTTTCCATAGGAATATTATAGCTGATGTCTTCCAGAGCTTTTGATTTTTTTGCCACAACATCAACTTTAAGAGATAGAAATCCATCAAACTCGATGAATCCTCTCGTGATGAATTTTAAGTTTTCCGTTTCTGATATTCCTTGCCAGCTAACTTTACCATCACTAACTAGTCCCATTTTGAGGCCCTTTGCTAGAGGCTCCTCTATCTTGCCATCTGTTACCACCCTAAAGTTCATTGGCTCAGCCAGTAAGTTTCTTCCTTCAGTCCCAACAGAGGTCATCTCTTGTGTAAATTTTCCAATTATTTGCTCAGGCAAACCGCTATTATTAAGAGTAAGTTCTCGGCCCAATAGTTTAATGGTTTTGTTATCCACAACAAGCGGACTGTATGGATCAATCACATTGTTGTCTTCAGCAATTTGTGAATCAAGCCATCTTAAGCGGCTATGGCTTTCAGGATTGTCATCTCCGTGATCAGGAATCACTCCTTCCTTCACGTCCAGCTCCAGTGTGACAGTCTGTTTTTGCTGTCCCACGGGTGTTACATCAATGCTAGCGGTGTATCTTCCGGGTTTAGTATTTTCAGGAATCATCACTCCCATCCAGAGAGGTTGAATCTTGCCTTTTTTCACGGGTACTTTTTTTACCAGGGGTTCGCCGGTCCAATCGATGCCACCTTTCTGAAAGCAGGAGAAAGCATCAGGATTAATTTTTTTTCCTGATGAAGAAACGAGATCCGAAAAAACAACATCAATATCTTCAATATCAATTTTGCTGGCAAAGAGCCCGAGCTGAAATGCATAATATTCCCCTTGCTGAACATGATCACTCAGCTTGTTTTTCAGATCTTCTGAAATCCACCGATAAGGCAAGTCATCCCACATTCTGATAGGGTGATATCTATCTTCGGGAAATAATAAAAAGTTTTTATCCTGATGTTTTTTGAGGAAGCTTTTATACTCTTCTGAACTTGCAATAACCTCCATTGGATAGAATGAGTGCAACTCACTGATCGCTTGGTCTTCCATCGCTTTTGCTTTCGGGAGCTTATTTGCATTCATGCTTTTCTCCTTCCATCCGGCATCTGCAAGATCCTGAGGCTCTCTATAAGTGACTGTTGGGTAATTGCTTCTGCCACCGCCAATATATGGAAGGTAGTAGAAATAGTATTCGCCTTTGCCATCAATAGGTTCAAAGATGAAATCACCCTTTTCACGGCTGATATTTTTTCTTATAAGGTTAGTAATTCTCTTTCCTGATTTTGCCGATACTATGATTACCTCTTTTTTTTCGGGATCAACATCTTTTCTTCTCCATGGAATACTGATATTAACTGCTTCTGTATCCTTTCCTACTTCCACAAGGATCCGATGGTTGCCCAGTGAATCAGGATCCCATATGCCAGTAGAATATTTAAGTTCCTGCGCATTGACAGAAAGGCATAAAATTGTTACGATGAGTGATGAAATCAGTTTTTTCATGAAAAAATCTTTAGGGTTTATTTATCCTGCATTATATGTAATTATGGATATGACGTAAAATTAAGGATTTTCATAGTTCTATTAGCCAGTGTAAACAAACCTAATGGATAAAATATTATATTTGAAGCTAATCTTAACAATAAGCAGTTTATGTTCCGAACTCGTCTTTCCTTTCTGACTATTATTATTGTATTGTTAGTTTCTGCCTGTGAGAGTGATTTTGATCCAACTGCTCCAGCAGGATCTACTCCCTACGTTGTGTGTGTATTGAACCCTAAAGATAGTGCTCAGTATGTGCGTGTCCAGCGGAGCTTTATCGCTCAGGAGAATGCATACAATTTTTCTGACAATCCAGATTCTCTCTACTATAAGCCTGGTGAGATTCAGGTTTTTCTTGCTCGCTTTGATACTATTGACGGTGCAATGATGGAGACTCCTATCGAGTTATACATTACGGATGAGCTTCCCAAGGATTCTGGATCTTTTTCATCCAATGGCCATTATCTTTTTAAGACTACTGAGCCTATATATGGGGCTTTTGATTATGAGTTAAGCATTTATTTCCCTGCAGAAGGAAAAAGAGTTACTTCCAGGATAAATCCCCTTGGTGCCTGGAATATGAAACATGCTTTTGATGGTGAGGAACGAAAAACCCGCTATAGCTGGTATCATCCGGAGGATATAAACTATTTTTCTGATTTGACGCCTAATCATCATAAGCAACTCACCAGATTTTTATATGTTGAGATGACTCCTAATGATACTACTAACAAATATATTGAGTATTATTATGATTATGATTCATTTGGTACTCTGGATGATAATTTTGAAGAGCAGGATTTCTTCGGAGATAACTTCTTGTTGCGCTTTATAGAAAGGGAAATCCCTGTATTACCCAACGTAAGACGAATAGCTAAAGGGGTCGATTTTATGATACAGATACCTGATTCCACGCTGGTTGTTGCACGTACTGTTGATGACCCGGATTCCAAGTTTATGTATAAACCTGACTTTAATAATATAAAAAATGGCGGGGTGGGACTTTTTGCCAGTCAGTATAAACTCACAATCTTTGGAAAAGCTTTTAAGCGTGATGAGCTGGATTCCATCTCATTAGGTTCCTTTACCAAGCAACTCAATTTTGCTGATTCCAGGGGTAATTTCCACGATGGAGAATAATTTAAATCATTCATTAACAAAAATTGTACAAGCATATGCGCTCCAGGACCAATAAATGGGTGTTAACAATAAGTTTGCTAGTTTTAAGTCTTTTCATCCTTTCCTGTGAAAAAAACTATCCACCACATATTACCAATACTACCTTCACCAGGACACCCGGGAATTTTACTACCTCCTTCGTTCTTACAGTAGAGGCTAGTGATCCAAACCTTGATCCTTTAACATTCCTGTGGGAAGCAGATAAAGGTAGTTTTGACAACCCGGATAAGAATGAAACAACCTGGACAGGGCCCGAGTCTAATTCCGATACTGATTATAACGTTACCATTACGGTTTCCGACGGCAAGGAATTCGTAACGGAAAAATTAACAATATCTGTTGTTGCTCCCAAATATGGCAATTTATCGGGCTTTGCATATTTTGCCAAATGTAAAATACCTATTCATGAAGCAATAATTTCTATTGCGAACAGAACAGACACTACTGCTTATGATGGATCTTTTTTCCTCGATGGCGTCAAAGGTGGTCGCCAAACTCTAAAAGGGGAAAAGGAAGGATTCAATACATCTACCATTGACATTCAGGTTTTTGAGGGTGTTAATGAAGCTAATATTAACATTTCCTCTAGTGAGTTTACCAGCTCTATGCAGGGTCAGTGTTATGGAAATATATCTCAAGCCCCAAAATCATGGTTGGAGGTTATAGTATTGAATCCTGATAATTCCGAAAGCGAATTGAAGGCTCTTTCGGATGGAGCCGGTTATTATACTTTGGATGGTGTGCCTCATGGAGCCAGGAAGATTGTTGTTAAGGATGAAGCAGGGAATATCAAAATGGAAACCCAGCTTTACATTGAGAATGATATTACTTTTAATGTCCCCATCAAAGAACCATTTGTCTTTACCGACTCACGTGATAATACTGAATACACTGCCGTTAAGATTAAGAGCCAAACATGGATGGCTGAGAATCTGGCTTACATGCCACATGTTTCACCCCCTTGGGAACAAGGAGGAATCTGGGCTTATGGATACTCCGGATCAGATCCGACAATAGCTGTATCCAGCGATAATTATCAGAAGTATGGCTGTTTGTATGATTTTCATACCGCTACAAAAGATCATGGAAACGGAAAAGATATTTGCCCTCCAGGATGGCATTTGCCAACAGATGCTGAATGGAAGACTTTAGAGGTTGGCTTGGGTATGAATCCTATAGAACTCGATTCTGTTAGCTGGCGTAATTCTGCTTCTGTAGGGACTAAACTGAAGTTTGACGCTGGTTGGGATAATGAAGGTAATGGAAGTAACTCCAGTAGCTTCTATGCCCTTCCTTCTGGCAATCGCTCATCGTCAGGAAGCTTCCTGGGAATGTTTGGTTTTGCTCATTTCTGGACTGCTGATGAGTCGGATGAAAATAATGGATGGCGCCGGTATTTATACTATAACAGGGACGGCGTTGGAAGATTTACCGACCTCAAAGCATCCGGATTAGCAGTAAGATGTGTTAAAAATCTGTAATAGATTAAACTGCTTCTTTATCCTTTAGCTGCGACTTTCTATACTCTTGAAACAGCCATCCTAAGGCCAGGAGTAATACCAATAGACTGCTAATCAGAGCGACCAGTTGTCCTGTTTTGAGCGACTTAGGTGCAAAGGTAAACTCTATTTCGTGCTGACCCGCTGGTACAACTAAAGCTCGGAGCAAATAGTTCGCTCTGATATATCCAGTCTTATTACCATCAATTGTTGCTTCCCAGCCGTGGGGATACCAAATTTCAGAAAAGACTGCCAGCCGATCCTCAGTGGAGCTTGCAGTATACTTAAGCTTATTTGGGCTTAACTCTTTCAACTCAATCTTATCATCTGCATGGGTAGGTCCTGATGATTTGATATTTTGTATTTGAGATGAAAATTCCTCATTAATTATCGCAGTAAAACTCAAGTCGCTTCCTGATATAGCCTCTATTTCATCATTTGCAGATGCAACCTGCTTTATCTCTTTAGCAAACCAGGCTGATCCAATTGCATGAGGGTTGGACAGGGGTGCTGATTGAGGATTGAGTATAATGTATTTTGTGTTCAACAGGTTGTAAGCCGACATATCCCTCATTGCCTCAGTAACACTTTGAAGTGTTGCCTCAGGCCCGAATGATTGGTTTAGTTGTTGCCATTCCGGGATTAAATATTTATCAATTACATCCTGATATCTACCCAATTTAGCCCCGTGGTATCCGCCAAGTGATCTGTGGAACCTGGAAGCTCTGGAGTATTTGAAAGGATTGATATTTTGTGGACTTGGCCCGGTTAGATCCAGAACCCGATAGCCAATCTCAGGATCCTGAAGAATGAAATTGTCAGCAGGGGATGGAGCTGTGCTCTGAGCAAACTGGGTTTTATCAACGAAATTATCTTTATTCAAATAGCGCCTGTCAACAGCCCAAATATCAATAAGGATGAGCAAAGCCAGACCAGCGAATAAATATCCTTGCTTTACTTTTGTTTTCAGACTAAACCAAAGAAGGCCCGAACCTAGTAGAACAAAAATAAGGGTACGGAAAGCATCCTTTCGCGCCAGAGTGATTCTATCCAGTCGAAGTGCTTCCATTGGAAGGTTCAATGACTGATAATAAGCATCCTGTGGACCCGTAAATGACAGGAACATGGCAGGCATTATCACGAATATTAGTGCTATGCCTCCTGCAATGCCGGTAGCGATATATAGTTTTTTCAGCTTCTCACCAGGGCTCCTCTTATCATCATAAAACCAGGAACGAATACCAAGAAAAGCCAGAAAGGGCAAGGCAAACTGGGCTATGATGAGGATGTTGGTCATGTCTCTGAACTTATTGTACAGAGGTACATGGTTGGCAAAAAACTCTGTAAGGCCCAAGAAGTTTTTACCCCACGAAAGCATGAACGAAAGCAGGATTACAATAAGCAGCCACCATTTTTTTGGACCACGAATAAGTAGCAGTCCCAGAATAGCCAGGAATATTATTATTGCCCCAACATAATGTGGTCCTGCGGTGAAAGGTTGAGATCCCCAGTAGGTTTGTGCTCTGGCGGCTCTCTGCCTTGCATCTTGCACTCTTTGTTTTTGCAGTTCTTTGAAGTAAGCGGAGTTGACACCTAAATCAACTGATCCACTACCCCCGTAGAGATTTGGGATAAACAAGTTCAGTGTTTCTCCTATACCATAACTCCATTGAGTCATGTAATCTACTGTTAGTCCACTCTCAGATGCACCTTCCTCACTTGATAAGGCCGTCTTGCCCCTTGTCGTTTCCTGGGTATACTCGTAGGTAGTAAGGAGCATAGTCATGTTGGGCAGGATTGCCAGAATGAGAGCAGCCAGCAATACCATGCTGGATTTTACCAGGTGATCAAAATATTTTTCACGAATAGCATAAACCAATTCAACCAGTAGATAAACCAGGACCATAATACCAAGGTAATAGGTTACCTGCACATGATTAGTTGATATTTGTACTCCCAATCCAATTGCTGTGAGCAAGCCACCGGCGAGATATTTTCTTTTAAAAACCATCAGCATGCCGGCAATAACTGGAGCCATATAGGCCACTGAATATACCTTATTAACATGTCCTGCCCCAATGAGTTGTAGGTGATGTGAGCTAAGGCCGAAAGCCACAGCTCCGGCCAGTGCAAGCCATCGGTTTAGCTTCAGAGTGCGGAGAAGAAAGAAAAATCCCAGCATGGCAACGAAAAGAATTGCTGCAGTATAGCCAGGTAGATACAGCTTCAAAATCCTGAAGATATAGCTGAATATATTTCTTGATGGTGGGCTTTTTAACTGATAAGTTGGCATCCCTCCAAAAGCAGAGTTTGTCCATCCGGGATATTCGCCTGTTTCATCTTGATATTTTTGTACATCAACTATCTGATCCTGAGCGTGCATAACGTCTCCTTGTGGAAGAGTTTTGCCTTCAAAAACAGGACTCATATAAGCAAGTGCAATGACAGCCATAATGGCAACCATCATCAGTTCGGGTAATATTGGACGGAGATATTTCATGCTTGTGTTTTTTGCCTTAGATAGCTAAGTTTTTTAACTGCTCTTTAAAATTAACCTTTTCTCCGATAATGCTTTTCAATTCTTCAATTTTAACCCTTTCTTGTTTCATGCTGTCGCGTTCACGAATCGTAACAGTATTATCAGTAATCGTTTGATGATCAACAGTGACACAGAAAGGGGTTCCTATAGCATCATGACGGCGATAGCGTTTGCCGATCGAATCTTTCTCATCGTACTGACAATAGAAATCAAATTTCATGTCATCAATAATTTTACGTGCAATATCAGGAAGTCCATCTTTTTTAACCAAAGGGAATACTGCCATCTTAACAGGTGCGAGGAAGGCAGGTAGCCTAAGAACTGTTCTGATATCTTTCTCTCCATTTTCTTTGGGGATCTCTTCCTCATCAAAGGATGCAGAAATAACCTGAAGAAACATGCGATCAAGGCCGATAGAGGTTTCTATAACATATGGAGTATAAGACTCGTTTAATTCAGGGTCGAAATATTGTATTTTACGGCCCGAGAATTCCTCATGTTGCTTGAGATCGAAATCTGTTCTTGAATGTATCCCTTCTACTTCTTTAAAGCCAAAGGGGAATTTAAATTCGATATCTGTGGCAGCGTTTGCGTAGTGAGCTAGTTTTTCATGGTCGTGGAATCTGTAATTTTCGGTTCCAAAATTTAGTGATTGATGCCATTTCATTCTGAGATTTCTCCAGAAGTCGAACCATTTCA
>CAYUNU010000133.1:0-8415 GCA_964446195.1 uncultured Porphyromonadaceae bacterium
AAATAGAGTTTCAATTGTCCCTGTATTACTTCCGGCAGTAAAAACAGCAATAGGTGCAGTGTTCTCCGGCTCTTTTTCTTTGCAGGAACTTGCTAGTAGAAGGATTATAATACCTGGGATTAATGCAATTAGGCGATTACATGACATAATAATATAGTGTTACTTGGGGAGGACATGTAAAAATAGAAAATAATTTTCGGATCATAAAGACAATTGCCCCAGCAAACTATTATCCATTGCGGGCTATCTGCTCTAGTCTTTCAAGATTACATATTTTGGCTTCATCATGGGTCAGATCAAAAATCCCCTCGTCCTTAAATTCTTTAAGTATACGACTGACAGATTCTTTAGTCATGTTGGAATATTCAGCAAGCTCAGAGCGGTTCAGATCTATTTTGAATTCCAGATTTTTATAAATTTCATAGTGAAGGAATAGAATAGCATCCGCAATCCTACCTGCCATGTTTTTATGAATTATATTTCGAAATCTATCGTATAACATAACGGATCTCTCACCAATACTCTTGTGAAAACTAGTTGCAAATTCTTTGTTCTGTTCAAACATTTTGCGGATGACACTCATATTGATGAAGCAGGCTTTGGTATCTGTCAGTGAGACTACAGAAAAGTGATAGCGGTTGTCGAGAAACATTCCAGGTGAAGTGATAAGTGTCGTTGGCTTAACGATGGTTAGCAATATATCGGGCTTCCCGGGTGTTTCAAGAACAAGTTTTGCCAGGCCTTCAGATAAAGAAACAACATTTGACATTGGTGTTCCCTGCTTGGCTATTACTTCTCCTTTGCGAAATGAGGTATCATAGCGATGTTCGAATATTTCGTCTAATTGTTCTTGTGTCAGTTTTTTAAATAAGTGACACTTCTTGATACATTGCGAACAAGTGAAGCTTTCTGATAAATAATCCATAGTTTAATTTATTCAATAGCAAAGTTAATGGTATTGTTGAGATAAATCAAGTGCCTTATGATATATGTCATATAATGGATGACATATAAGACAAAAAAGCTGGATTTTTTACTTTGTTTTTTGTGTATGAAACTGCCGTGTAAGCCAAAGCTAGGTTAATCTTATTGGTAATTTACATCCAGAAAAACATTAAAAATCAGAGGATATGAAAAAAAGATTAAGTTTATTAGTATTCAGCGCTTTAGCTGTTTTTGCTTTACTGCTTGTGATGCCAAGTTGTGAAGGTCCTGTAGGCCCGGCGGGTGAAGATGGAGCTCCGGGTTTAGATGGAACAGATGGAACAGATGGTGTTGATGCCAACAGTTTTTGTATTGAGTGCCATACTATGGACAACAAAAATACAGTGAAATCACAGTTTGCTATGTCTGCTCACGGTCTTGGACCAAACGTTGGCTATGCTGGCGGAAGATCTGGATGTGCTAAGTGTCATTCATACCAGGGAGCAATGGAAACAATGTTGACTGGCAGAGATACTACAGCTGCAAATATTGCTATTCCCGTAGCCTTCAAATGTGATATGTGCCATGATTTCCACGGTTCATTAGACGAAGCTGATTTTCCTGATTATGCTCTCCGCGGAGGCGCTCCTGTAAGTCTGCTTATGGATGATCACGTAACAAAAATTGATCTTGCCGGTTCAGGTAATGCTTGTGCTGATTGTCATCAAACACGTCGTGCTACTGAGCCTTACAATGGGGATTCAGTGAATATCAATAGTACACACTGGGGAGGACATCATGGTCCACAAGGAAATATCCTGGCAGGTGTTGGTGCTTTTGAACCACAAGGTTCAATGGTAATAGGCAATACAGCGCACACATCCATGACAGGATGCTCCGATTGCCACATGAACAAAGAAGGTGGTGCTGAAATGGGAGGTCACAACTTCTCAATGAAAAGTGCCGCCGGTGTTGAGAATATTGCCGCTTGTACAGCTTGTCATGCTAGTGCAACATCATTCGATGTAGCTAACATACAAAGCGATGTTGAGTCATTACTCGAAGATCTTCATGGTCTTTTAGTTGAGCATGGACTTTATTCTGAAGAGAGTATGCATGAAGGAGGTCACCCTGTTACCGGAATGTATCCAGCCAACAAAGCAGGTGCTGTTTTCAACTATATTCTTTTTGAAGAAGACAGAAGCTTAGGTGTTCATAACCCAAAATATGTTAAGGCAGTCTTAACTAACACAATCGAAATGGTTGAAACCTGGTAAGCCAGAAATAATATAAAAAAAAAGAGGAGGCGAAAGCCTCCTTTTTTTTTACCGGTTTTTTACATGTTTCTCCAGCCAACGATCTTGTTCCCACAGCATGTGGAGGATGCTTTCTTTGGCACTGTAACCATGACTTTCTTTCGGCAGCATTACCAATCTTACAGTTGCTCCCAGACCTTTAAGTGCATTGAAATACCTGATGCTCTGAAGAGGATATGTTCCTGAATTATTGTCTGCTTCTCCGTGAATCAATAATAGAGGTGACTTCATTTTATCCGCATGCATGAATGGTGACATTGCATTGTAAACCTCAGGGGCATCCCAGTAATATCTTTGTTCGCTTTGAAAACCAAATGGAGTTAGGGTGCGGTTGTAGGCTCCGCTCCTGGCTATTCCTGCTGCGAAAAGATCGCTGTGAGAAAGCAAGTTGGCTACCATGAAAGCACCATATGAATGGCCACCAACGGCAACCCTGTTTCTGTCAATATAGCCCAATTTGTCTACTGCATCAATAGCCGCTTTTGCATTTGCCACCAGCTGATTACGGAAGAGATCATTTGGCTCTGTATCACCTTCACCAACAATAGGGAAGGCTGCTCCATCAAGAACAACATAGCCCTTCGCAACCCAGTGAATCGGTGATCCGTAATTAGGTGCTGTGAACCTGTTGGGGTTGGTGGTAATCTGAGAAGCACTGGCCTTATCCTTATACTCTCTTGGGTAAGCCCACAGTATCATCGGCATCTTTTCCTTCTTGTCCATGTCATAACCAACAGGCAGGTATAGTGTGCCTGACAATTCCAGACCGTCGTCGCGCTTGTAAGTGATAAGCTCTTTGTGAACATCCTGGATGCTTTTGAAAGGATTTTCAAAGAAGGTGATCTGCTCTAGCTTTTTCTTCTTGAGGTTTCTGATGTAATAATTTGGATATTCATTTTTCGACTCAATACTAACAAGTAGAATGTTTTGTTCCGGATCGTATTTCCTGAAGTTTTCCAGTTTATCTGTATAATTCGACTGATAAATTCGTTTTGTTTTCTTTGTTTTTAGATCGATCTTATCAATGAATGGAAACTGCCCTTCGCTGGAATAGCCACTCCCGGTGAGGAAAGCCGTACTACCATCTAATGCCAGCACCCTGCTGCCCATGTCATTTTTTGTTGTCACAAAGCTTCCCGGATCACTGTATCTGTCCTGAGAATTGAGATCAAAAATAACCTCTGGTGCGACAGTTGGGTCGGAGGGATTAAAAACATAGGTCTTGGAATTTCGGGTATCCCACCAAGAGTCGCGGGCTATTGCTAACTCATCGCTTCCCCAGGTTATACCGGAATAGCGATTGATAGTTTTTAATATGCTTTTTGGAGTCCCATTAAATGGTGCATCTAAAACAAATACCTCATCACGAAAGTCCACTTTCTTTTTGGAGTCTCCCTCATCCAGGGCAACAGCATAAACAAGCGTTGATGCTTTATCAGATCTCCATCCCAGACTTCTCATTCCTGCTTTTGTTGACATACGGCCGCTTGGGAGTTCTTCAAGTAGTGGTGATTCCAGTATTGTCTTCACCTTTTTCGCATCTTTGGTGTAGATAGTAGTGTTTGTGGGGAAGCGATTATAAGAAACTATATAGGAAAATGGTTTTTCCAGCTTATTGACCATCACATAGTTGCCATCAGGAGAAAGACTTATGCTGGTGTACATAGCGCCATCCAGCCATTTCTCCGACTTCCCATCGAGGGATACCCTGAAGATATCTGAAAGAGCCAGCTGCTCAAAATTATGCTCATCATTGGGGTTTTTCAGAAGATCCTGATATGTTGCGTTTGGGGCCTCACTGCCATCATTGTCAGAAACAGTTGGGCCGGTCGGCACAGCATTGTTAACATCTATGAGATCTTGCCTTTTTCCTGATATCATCTTGACAAGAACAGACTTGCTGTCTTCCATCCAGTTAATAACATCTCCCATGTTCGCATTGAGAACAGGTTTCGTTAGTCGTTTGGCCGTAGCTGTTTCAGTATCCAGCATCCATAATTCAACGCCGTTTTCGGCAGTATGTGTGAAGACTGCTTTTTTCTGATCCGGCGACCAGCTAAAATTGGCGATTAAAGGGTTTTCAGGCAGTCCTTTAACCTGCATCATTTCACTGTCCTTTTCCTTAATGTTTTTTATCCTGATGTTTTTGGAATACCTGGTTCGGCTGCCAATATTTGTTTTTGGATCTATTCTTAAGCCACCCAAACGCATCTCCGTGCGAGATAACTCTGCGATCGACATAAATGCATCCCGATACATCAGGATCATATACTCATTATTATCATCCAGCTGAACAGATGGTGTTGGCTGAACATCCACCAGTTCCAGGATCTCTTTTGAAGGTTTTTGATAAGTTAAGTTCTCCTGAGCAAAAGCTAAAGAAGAAATGAGGCAAAGAGCCACAATTAAAATTTTTTTCATAGGTAGGGCGTATTTAATGGACCCTAAATTTAGAAAAAAATAATAAGCCCCTAGCTAAAAGCTAGGGGGTATTATTGGCTACAAAGATACTGCCTTGCCTTGATAGACTTCCAGGATTTTGCTCCTCAAGACTAGCTCGTATCTTGCTTGGAGATAGTTTGCTGTGGCTTGAAGCAGTTGGTTGCTGGAAATTCTGGCATCAATTGCTGTCACTATTCCTGATTCGAATTGTTCTCTGATTATGTCATTAGCCTCACGTGCACTGCTAACGGCCTGCTCCGATGCATTAAGTCGAGCCAAAGCTGTATTAGCCTGAGCTGCTGCCTGCTGTATCTCCTCTCTCATGGTCTTCTTTTCTTGTTCAAGCATTAAACGGGAGTCGAGCACGCTAACTTTTGCTTGCGAAATATTTCTCTGTACTCCATTAGCATACCTGGAAAATATTGGTACGTTCAGACGTAAATTAGCCTGCATATAGGTGTTATCGCCCAGCTGCTGTGAATAGGGGTATATCGCTTCAGTATTCAGTGGATTCACCCCAAGCTCAGAGTACCTTGAGTATACAGTTCCTCTTAGTTCCAGATTGGGTACGGTGCTACCTCGGGCAATTTTCAAAGCCGCTTCGTTTACCATCACACTGGTCTGGGCAGCCAATACTCTTGGCTGGTTGCTTTTTGCATAATCATAAACATCAGTGGCTGATGGCAGGTTAGTGGGCAGTAATGCTCCCTCTGCCGGTGTTGCTATTTTGATAGGCGTATTACCTTCTAGATTAAGCATCTGTCGCAAAACAAGATTGGCCAGATCCAGGTCACCTTGTCGGGTGATTAGATCCAACTGATCTTGTGCTTTCTGGGATTTTATTACGAGAACCTCGCTTTTTGCTATTCTTCCGACTTTGAAAAACTCCTCAGCTTGTTGTTCCTGATCTATGCTTACCTGGAGCTTGTCATCTGCCATCTTCAGCATCTCTTGCGACATCAGGATTTGCAGATAGGCTGTTACCACCTGCAGACTGATTTGTGTTTCCATCGCCTCGGCCTGTTGCTCAGCTGTTTGAAGTGCAAGCTTCCCTTGTTGAATACGATTCCAGTTTTGCATGCCTGCAAAAAGGGGCAGACTAGCAGATAAACCAGCATTTCCATCCTGATATGTAGTATTAATATAGGAATAGTTCTCAACATTGACCGTTTTACCTGAGTTTAAATAATGGGCATACCACCCCGATAGGCTGGGAAGTGTGGCTACTTTGGCATATTTTAAATCAGATCTGGCAGCATTAGCCTGCAGACTTTGCCTCTGGGTTTGTATATTGTTGGCTTTCGCTGTGGCAATACAGTCCTCCAGGGACCAAACTTTTGATGGATCGTTTACGGAACTTACTTGTGCCCATCCACCTGTAATTATTCCACTCAAGATAAGCCAAAGACTTAACTTTTTTGATACTATTGACAATGTGGTTCGGGTTTTCATGCTAATTAGGAGTTAACGACTTGACCGTCAAAAAGTTTGATTATACGATTGGCGTGTGCAGCATCTGTGTCGGAGTGTGTAACCATTACGATACTTGTGCCTTCCTTATTTAGCTGGCTTAGAAGTTCCATTACTTCCAGGCCATTAGCTGAATCCAGGTTTCCTGTTGGCTCATCAGCCAGTATAAGTTTGGGATTTCCCACTACTGCTCTGGAAATAGCAACACGTTGTTGTTGTCCTCCAGATAACTGCTGTGGAAAATGCTTTCTGCGATGCTCAATGCCCATCTTATCCATTACTGCAGTAACCATCTCTTTTCTTTTGGCTGATGGAACTTTTTGATAAAGAAGAGGTAGCTCAATGTTTTCAAATACAGTGAGTTCGTCGATCAGGTTAAAGCTCTGAAAAACAAAACCAATATTGTTTTTGCGCAAGCCTGTTCTCATTTTTTCATTATATCCGGCCACATCTTCTCCATTGAAGAAGAATTGACCTCCTGATGGGTTGTCCAATAAGCCCAGGATGTTCAGAAGGGTGGATTTTCCACATCCTGATGGGCCCATGATTGCTGCGAATTCACCCTCTTTAATTTCGAGGTTTACCTTGTTTAAAGCAGTTGTTTCAACCTCATCTGTTCTAAAGACTTTTAATAAATCGATTGTTTTAATCATTGTCGTATGGTGTTAAATGCTAATTAATTTAAATATTATGATGATATCACTTTAATATCAGTTTGTCGTTATTTCCGAAGGTTGAATATGAGGAGTTGATTACTTTCTCACCGGCTTCGAGGCCTTCGAGTATCTCATAAAACCTTGGGTTTTCTTTACCTGTTCTTATGCTTCTTTTCTCAGCGAACTGTCCACTGGGATCAACAACATATATCCATTGTCCTCCTGTGGTGGAGAAGAAGCCTCCTTTGAGAACCTGTGTTTTTGTTTCGGGCTGTCCAAGCTCGATACTTATCCTGTAGGTTTGACCGGCTCTGATATTCTCGGGTTTTTCACCATCAAAGACCAGGTCGACCTGGAATTGTCCGTTTCTTACTTCAGGATAGACTTTTGTTATTTTTAGCTTAAACTGCTGGTTGTTTCTATCCAGACTAGATGGCAGTCCTTTTTTGATACGATCTACCCAGTGCTGGTCGACCAAAGCAGCCACTTTATAATCATCAAGGACATTTATCTGGCCGAGTCTGAAGCCAAGGACTACAGTCTGTCCAATTTCAGCATTTAAGGCTCCGAGCTGCCCGGTTACCGGGGATTTAATTTTCAGACTTTCCAGCTTTTCTTTTACCAGCTCCAGGTTTTCTCTCATCCTGTCCAGGGCATTCTCAAGGTTCACAACCTGAGTGGCTCTGAAAACAGAGTCTTGAGACGACCTCTCTTTGAATAGAGTGATAGTCTTGTTGGAGAGTTCAAAATTTTCTTTGCTCAAAAGGAATTCTTGTTCAGAGATCAAACCTTTCTCAAACAGGCCCGTGTTATTCTTATAATCTCTCTCAAGACGAATAAGATCATATTCGAGTTGAATTATTTGTCGACGCAAGTCTATTCGCTGTTGCTCCATCATGATTTTTGTGTCGCGGAGTCGGTTTTCCTGCTCTGCGAGGTTGGCCTGATTAGTTAGTATGCGCAGGTTTAAATCAGGATTACTAAGAACGAGAATTACATCTCCTTCTTTTACCATGTTACCTTCTTCGATAAGTATTTCTTCTATGCGGCCACCTTCAACAGCATCCAGATAGATTGTTGAGATCGGCTCCACGGTACCATTTGCATTCATGTAATCCAGAAATTCCTGCTCCACGACTTCAACTATCGTCAGTCTGTCGGCATCGACGTTAAGCTTTGAGCTGTGGTCGGCAAAGAATATCTGCCACACCAGGAGAGCAACAACTACTATTGATCCTCCTATCCAGTAATACTTACGGCGTTTTTTGGCTTTGTTTTCAATTACTCTGTCCATTGGTTATAGGTTATGTTAATCAATTACTCTGTTATTCGTATTTTAGGCATACGGCCGGGCTGGTTCGGGAAGCTTTCCAGGCCTGCATTAATACTGTTAATACTGCAAATATCATTACCGCTAATGCGGGGATGGCAAAAATGCCAATACTAAGATCGGTTTTATATGCATAGCTTTCCAGCCATTTACCGAGTAAATACCAACTTAAAGGTATAGCAATAATTGTGGCTATCAGGACTAGCTGTCCAAATTGCTTAATCATAAGGTTGATTATCTGAATGTTGGTTGATCCTAGAGTTTTTCTGATGCCAAT
>CAYUNU010000134.1:0-1535 GCA_964446195.1 uncultured Porphyromonadaceae bacterium
AGCTGGGGCAAATAAGTGACTAAGAGTAAGGTTATGACCATTACTATCCAGAAGGGTAGCATGGGTTTTATCACCTTTCCAATACTCACCTTTCCCACGCTACATCCAATAAATAATAGAGATCCCACTGGAGGAGTGCATAAGCCTACGCTGAGATTCATAACCATTATTATTCCAAAGTGAATAGGGTGTATCCCCAATGCCACCACGGCAGGAAGAAAGATGGGGGTGAAAATCAATACTGCCGGAGTCATATCCATGAAGATCCCTACAAAAAGAAGTACAATATTGATTATCAGAAGTATAACAAATTTATTGTCGCTTATAGATAACATTGCCTGCGACATCGACTGAGGGATATCCTGAAAGGACATCACCCAGGATAGAGCCATTGATGCAGCTACCAAAAGAAGAACGATAGCAACAATCTCAACTGTATCAAGAATAATTTTTGGAAGGTCTTTTAGCTTCACTTCCCGGTATATTATAGCAAGCACCAACGTATATACCACCGCTATCCCTGATGCCTCTGTTGCAGTAAAATATCCCGCTACAATTCCACCAATAACAATAACCAGCATGAACAAGCTGGGAATAGCATCAAAAAAGCGAAATATACCCTCCTTAATAGTCACTTTTTCTGTCACGGTTACATCCATCCTCCTGGCATAATAACCGGCAACAAGCATAAGAGACAAGCCCACCAAAATACCTGGTACATACCCAGCAATAAAAAGTGCAGCAATAGAAACGCCACCGCTGGCAAGCGAATAAACAATAAGAATATTACTTGGGGGAATAATCAATCCGGTGGTTGCTGATGTAATATTTACAGCTGCACTAAAAGGCCTTGGATATCCTTCTTTCTCCATTACAGGACTCATGAAACCACCTATAGCTGAGGCTGATGCAGCAGCTGAGCCGGAAATTGCACCAAATAGCATATTCGCGATAATATTGACAAAAGCCAACCCTCCTGGGATCCAACCAACCATAACCTTAGCCAGGTTTATTAGTCGCTTTGCAATACCACCACTATTCATCAACTGCCCGGCAAACACAAAGAAGGGAATGGCAAGTAGGGGGAAACTGTCCAATGATGTTGCCATCCTCTGTGCAATGGTAGTAAAAGCAGGAATTGCCTCAATCCCAACCAACATTGTCAGAATTGCCGATATACCAATACTGAAGGCAATGGGAACGCCAATGACCAATAAAATTATAAAGCTGATAACGAGAACTAATGCTCCGACCAATTCCATAGATATCTATTTTTTTGCGAGCTCAAAAGCTGCTGTAGTGGTATAATATTTAGCAATCATATTGGGCACTTCCCAATTAGGTAATTTACCATTCTTTAAGTATTTCAGGAAGGTTTCGGTCACCTGTCCAAAATGCCCTTCATGCCCGATTCTGAATTCATCAGGAATAAAAATTTTATACCCTTTTTCATATGGAATAAGCTTCAATCCAGCGTATTTACTTTCCTGTTTTCTGATGTATGATTCAAGAGTTTTTAACCAGTCTTCAGGAAC
>CAYUNU010000134.1:1545-8393 GCA_964446195.1 uncultured Porphyromonadaceae bacterium
ATCGTTAGGGAATATATACAGTTCGGGTTTATAGTTCTCCTCCGGCCCCTGCCTGATCTCAAGATTAGCCAGGGTGCCTTTCATCACCGAGAAATGGGTGTCGCCTGCCCCATCAGGTGCTTTATATTTCCACTCAACCTTTACTTTGGCATATATATCGATCAGCTTGTAAACCATCTCCCCATTGCAGAAAACTTCAAGTGTAGAATCATTAACAAGATCCTTTTTCAGGTAATCAGGAAATTCCTTCAAACGTGTCACTCTGTTAAATTGGTCCGAGCTCAAACGAGTAGGCCATCTACTGGCTTCAATCATCTGAATATCCTTCTTATAATCAAGAATTTTTTCGGGATAACAGGCCCATTGCACAAGATCCACCAGGTGGGTTGTAACATCAACAATCCCATCACCCTCCTGCTCAACATCAAAAAACCATCCAGGCCTTTTGATCTCACTCCCTGCAACATATTTAAAGAAATGATGCACACTTTCCTTTGTAATTGAAGGATTATCAGGACTTCCCACTTCAAAATTCCCAAAAACGGTTGCAGTATTTGCCAGGTCTTTTTGGAGAATCGAAGTAATCTCAAAACGCTCTGTCATTATATCGTAAAGCAGAACATTATTCTCCTCGGCTATCTTGAAGGCATCTTTGAGAAGTTCAAAATCCTGAGTATTGATAACCATTGGCTTATCAGCATATACATTGATACCATTCTTAACAGCCTCATGAATGTATTCAGTTTTCTTTTGATTATTCCCGGCAAAGTTTACGACATTACCGGGCTTTTCCTTCAGAAGCTTGCTGAAAAAATCAGGACCCAGATAGGTGTTTACCTTCCAGGAAGCGGGATTTTCTTCACGTGTATTAAAGCCATCAATCTTGTTAAGGTGATCCTGCACATCGGAACCAGCTGGAGCATAAACATAAACTTCGGGATTGACTTCATCATACATCACTTTCTGAACCAATGCAGCATGGAAATGACCTGGGTCGGCCGTCATAAAAGCAGCCAGGTACTCCTGATCATTTTTGGGTTCATTGCATGAGGGTAAAACCATGGACATGATTAATACTAGTGCTTGAAATTTTCGCATCTTATCCCGAAATATATTTATTATCCTGATTTACTATATATTAGCTTACGTAATCTGTACCGTATGGGTAACGTTGCGGTCTGCTTAACATAGCATTTGCAGCATCATTATCGATAAATCTCTCTCTTCGTGGATCCCACTTAAGTTTGCCATCAAGTTTCATAGCGATATGACCTAACAGACATGCAGAGCAGGAACGGTGAGCCACCTCAACAGGAGCGATAGGTTCCTTAAGTGTTTTCATACATTCCACCCAATTGCCATAATGATCGCTGCTGCGGTAGAGATTAATCTCATCTTCACCAATTTTGGACTTAAGGATCTTATCATCACTTGCATCCAGAGACTTCTTATTAGCGCCAAAAGTTACAGGATCAGAATCTGTTACCTGGTAATTTCCTCTGGTAACAAAGATCCATCCATCGTCACCTTCAAAGCGTATTCCATTAGTATATTCCCCACTAACATGCATGGTCACACCGTTAGCATATTTTGCTTTCATCATAAAGTCGCCGTGAACATTCCACAAGCCACTTGTTGGGAATTTAGCTTCTGCCTCAACTTCAATTGGGCCTGAGAATTCTGTTCCCATACCCCAGTGAGCTATATCAAGGTGATGAGCACCCCATCCTGTTATCATACCTGCACCAAACTGTTCTCTACGCAACCAGCCCGGGCGGCCATAATCGTTTTGAGGATGAACACCTTTTTCCGTATAGTAAACCTCTGGTGTTGATCCCAACCACATATCGTAATTTAAATTAGAAGGGATAGGCATTTCAGGCTCATTGTCTCCACCAGGATCACCTGGTAAGCCAATTTTTATAGTATGTAACTTACCGATTCGGCCATTACGAACAAGCTCACATGCATACCTGAACTGATCAGCAGATCTTTGTTGACTACCAATCTGGAAAATCACTCCGCTTCGGTGAACTGCATCACTAAGCTGCCTACCCTCAACGATGGTTAGAGATGTTGGCTTCTGAAGATAGATATGCTTTCCTGCATAAGCTGCTTCAATAGCTGGCTGTGAATGCCAGTGATCAGGTGTACTGATAACAACCCCATCTATCTCAGGATTTAAAAGTAATTCGCGATAATCACCATACATCTTAACATCCACTTCGTTGGGTTTTCCCAGACTAGCATAGTAATCATCGATTAACTTTTTGCCATCCTTCATCCTCTTTGAATCCAGGTCACAAACTGCCATGAATCGAACATTCTCCTGTCTCATCACACTCCCCATGTCTCCGCGGCCCATACGTCCACAACCTATCTGAGCAATATTCAATCGATTACTTGGTGCATTTTTGCCAAATACACTGGAAGGAACTATTGTTGGTAATACAATCAAGCTCGCTCCAGCAACTCCTGTGGTCTTTAAAAATTTTCTTCTGTCCATGGTATTTTATTTATCTAAGGTCCATAATATCCCTCCCATTACATGCTGCCTGTAGGTTGGGTCTGAATAATGTTTAATGTTATGTCCGTAACTTGTGTACCACTCCCGACCTCCATCAAATTCCTGGCACCAGGCTCCCGGGTAAAGATCTCCAAAAACCACACCCGGATAAACATCCTTGCCCTTATCCTCAATGGTAGTCATGTCATGAGCCAGCAAAACATGAATCCCAGGGTTAAGATGATCGAGGTAATATGCTTCATCGTCCCACGCCCAATCTCCTGTAATAAAAGAGGTTGATGGATGAGTGCTATCAATAACTTTTATAGTAAAATCCTGATAAGGTGGATGGCGGACAAAAGTACCTCCCAACATCTGCCAGAACCAGGGCCAATCTCTTTCACTGCCGCAAGCCGAATGAATCCCAACAAAACCGCCACCCGACTGGATGTAACTCTTAAAAGCTTGTCGCTGATCATCATTATCGAAAGCCTCATTATTGGTATTAGTAAATATCAAAGCATCAAATTTCGCCAAATTCTCTTCGGTGAAAATATCAGGATTGTCAGAAATCACATAATCTATATCTTGCTCATCAGCTATGGTAGTGAGCATATCTACAGAAGCCTGGATATTTTCATGTACATAACCTTCACCATTCTTAGTGTAAATTAAAACCTTCTTATTTGCTTGTTCGGTCTGACAAGCTACAAAAAGAAAGGGCAGGAGGAATAAGGAAAGAAATCTTCTCATAGGGATGTTTTTCAGTTTGAAAGATAGGAAATTTTCTGATCCAAGACTTTAGCATACTGCTGCCATTGCTGTTCGGCATGATCAGGAACGACAGGTCCTTCCTGGACCCATATCCTGTATTTTTGTGAATATGTTTTGCCTGGTTCAAGAATCCAGGCATTTTCTCTTATTGGTGTAAATTCGAAGTACTGGTGACCAACTCCGTTAGAATTATCTGGCCATATTCTCATTGGCTGTGGAAAATCATAATTATCAGGATCAGACATAAATAATAAGCCTGTGTTTGTCCCTTCTAAATCTCCTGATATCCATGCCCATTTGGCTCTGGTAGCATCTCCGTTTTCGCGGGTTTTTCCTTCAGAAGTTAACACTTTAGAATTATCCTTATTCCACTTCGAGGTAGCTCGATATCCTAATCCTCCACCATATCTGTATGCATCCAGGGATATTGATTCATCCATCAGGTTTTTTATTAATGAAGTGAAATCAAGAAGATAACCATCTTGCATATTCCAAACTCTTATTACCCATTCTTCTTCCATAACTTTAATCTCATCACCCGCATATTCATCTTCATCATTTGTCGATTTGGGAGGGACAAAAGCAACATGATCATGGAGGACACGAAATTCGGCATATATAGGCCCATCTTCAGTTGCAAGTACATCTTTGAACCTCACTGTTCCCAGGCCTGCCCCAAGGTTCCAGAAATCAGTATGATTCTCCTTCCAGGTAACCTTTGTCCAAGGGTTCCATATACCAACATGATGAATATGGTCGGGGGGCTGAGCCCATGTAAGCACCTCTCCGGATGGTGAGTAAAGTGGGTGAATAAACCCACTTCTGGCAAAAAGATATGATTGTCCGGCAGGCGCTGGCAATTCTTTATAACGGTAATGAAGTATTGGCTCATCTCCTCTGCTAAGGAACAATGTGGAATCATTTTTTTCAACTTTTATCTCAGGCAGCTCAGCCTTCTTTTTGTCGAACCTAAGCTCATATTCCCTCTCCTGCCCGGCCTTAGTTATTCCCCCTACTATCCAGCTGAGTTCTGGCTCATCTCCTATCTGGCATGCTACATGCACCTTTCTACCATCCACTATCTCAAAAAGCACAGGGTTGCCCTTGTCAGGCTCCACTTCGCCGGGCAAGGCAATGCTAACAGGATAGTCCCGACATTCAAAATCTGCGCCGGGAAGTATCCATGCAAATTCCGGTTCCCGAGACAAGTTGCCACAAGAGAACAGGAAAAAAGCTAGAATTGATGGTATAAGGATCTTCATTGTATTTCTTTATTAAAATTCAAGAACCTAAACACCCGAAAAAGCACTAAAACCGCCATCTATAGGCATAACTGTTCCGGTAACAAACTTCGACGCATCACCTGCCAGGAATAAAACAGCACCAACTAGTTCATCTGCCACACCAAACCTTGCCATTGGAGTTTTTTTAATAACATCCATTCCTCTGGCGGTATAAGATCCATCTTCATTTGTGAGCAGCCTTCTGTTTTGTTCACCGATAAAAAATCCGGGAGCAATGGCATTAACCCTTATGCCTTCTCCAAACTTCTGAGCCATTTCAACGGCCAGCCATTGAGTGAAATTAGAAATACCTGCTTTTGAGGCAGAATAGCCCATAACTCTTGTTATAACAGGTCCTGCAGCCATAGAGGAGATATTTATTATGCAGCCTTCACCTTTATCTGTCATCGCTTTTCCAAAAACCTGAGAAGGCAGAACCGAACCAATGAAATTTAGATCCATAACCATTTTCAGATCATCAATCTTAAGATCAAAGAAAGTTTGATCCGGACCAATGGTTGCACCGGGCATGTTTCCTCCTGCAGCATTGATTAAGACATCAATACAGCCAAATTCTTTTAATATAGATTCCCTGCACGAAACCAGACTTTCCTCATCCAATACATTGGCAGTAAGACCGATTGCCTCAATCCCCAAAGTCCTTAATTGGGATGCCTGAGCTTCGGCAGAGCCCCGACGGAGATCCAAGATCACAATTTTACAGTCGGCCATTCCAAGCCCTTTTGCCATTTCAGTAGCAAGGACTCCAGCCCCTCCTGTGATAACAACGACTCTGTCTTTCAGGTTAAATAACTTTTCTAAATAGGTCATAGTTTTTTTTGTTCCGTGTGCGCACACGAAAATACCTAAAAATGACCGGAAATGAAATAGGAAGCAAATATTTACTCTTCCAGTAAATATCTGAGGTGATCCAGAACTATTGGGATATCCTCCTGATCGACGCCATGATCAGTTAGGTGTTTAATGTCTTCTTTAAAAGAATCCATGAAGGTTTCCAGCTCCATTTCTGCCGACACAATAGATTTTCTATAATATTCAATGGCTTTTTTCCTGTCGCCCAAGCACCATTCAACATGCCCAAGATTCATCAAATCAAAAGGGTTCTGCCCTCTGTCGAGTAATTTTCCATAATATTTGCGCGACTGGTCGAATTTACCAAGAACAAAGGAACACCAGCCAATAGGGCGCCATACTTTATGATTATCAGGAGCGAGGTATTCAACCTTAAAATATGATTTCAGGGCCTCCTCATATTTTTGCAGATCAATCAAACAATGTGCAATGGAAACCTCAGTATTTAAGTTTTCAGGATCCTGGAACTCCGCTTGACGAAAATAGGGAAGCGCCTTTTCCGGCTGCTTTAAATACCTGTAGCACAGTCCAATCTTTTTAAGATTCCAGGCATTCTCAGGAAGGATAATATCAGCCTTTAGATAACAATCCAGAGCCTGCTGATACATCTCTAATTTCTGGTATGAATAAGCCATTTTTTGGAGCACCTCAGCCGACACATCCCCTTGTTTATCAAGGATATTATATACTTCAGCCGATTCACGATAATATTTCTTCTGAAAATAAAAACCGGCTATACTGAAAAGAATTTTACTGTCTCCAACAAAAAGATCCTTAAAAAACGACTTATTATGAAAATCAAGTTTGCTTGAAAAAAAATCGTTAAACGATCTATGTTCAGGGAATAACTTGAAAAAACGATACAAATCCTGGATATACTGTCGGATTACTTTGCGCGACTTATTGATTGGATTGATCAATTCTTCATCTTTTAGGATACCTTCCATTTGTTCCGACTCGGCTTTCAGCCCATCCGAAAGAAAATGCTTCATGTCATCCGGCATACTTTGAATCCCAAAGCAAAAGGAGTACTTATCAGAGTTGCACATAAAAGCACTATCTTCTATAGCTGTCAGGAAAGTTGTCAGCCAATCCTTATCATGCCCTTTCGCCAGTTCTTTAACTGCAGGATGGCCATCAGAGTAGGGGTAAAACCAGTTAGAGAGGCTCAGGAAAAAAGGGAAATTTTTTAGCATTGAAAAACTACTCATAAAAACATCTGAGCCTCCCATCTGCAGCTCTGTCAGTTCCTCCATTTTACCTTTAAGTTCAGGGGTATCATCCAGCAATTTCTCCCATTCAGGATTTTGATCTTCGCCCAGACTTTCTTTTAGCAGTTTATCAAGATCAAGTTTTTTCTGCAGGTGAGGAGTCAACTTGATCATTTCAGGAAGTATCTCTTCCTGCATTCT
>CAYUNU010000135.1:0-8388 GCA_964446195.1 uncultured Porphyromonadaceae bacterium
CATATTTTGTCCGTCGATAAAAGAGTTAATCTGGGGGAATGCATTAAGAGCTCTGCTGGCTGCCTGAGTGAAAAATGACATAAACCCAAGTTTAACGCCGTGTTTATGCTGGAATTTCGCTTTATACTGGTTGCGCAGAGCAATAACAGCCGACATATCAACTTCGTTAAAAGTTGTGAGCATTGCAGTTTCATTTTTTACTGCAACCAAACGCTCTGCCAGTTTTCTCCTTAGCAATGACATTTTTTGGCTACTGGAATTCCTGCTTATTTCTTTAGGGATAATGTTGCTTGGCTTTGAATTAGTGTCGATAATCTTTTCAATATCTTTTTTACTTATTCGTCGTAAGCCTGAAATGACATCATCGATAGATAGGTCATATTCCTCCATCATTTTATTGGCTACAGGGGTAATCTTAATATTTGATGATTCGTTGGAGGGCGAAGGAGTAGAAGTAGTCTGAATTTCTTCTTTTACCTCAAGATTATCAGGAGCAGGCTTTTCTTTGGGCTCTACTTTGCTTTTTTCTTTATATCCTTTTGGTTTTGTTGCTGTTTCATCGATTTTGCCAATTACTGAACCTACTGCAACAGCTTCGCCATCAGGAATAAGTATCTCAATAATTCCGCTAGCCGGGGCATTAACTTCAAGGGTAGCTTTTTCAGATTCCAGTGAAACAAGCTCCTGATCGGTTTCTACCCAGCTTCCGTTTTCTACAAGCCATGATCCTATTTCAACTTCCGTAATGGATTCTCCAGGTGTAGGGACTATAATGTCTGCCATGATAAATATTTTTAATATCTATTTTATTTGGTGAAGGGAATATATTCAAATTGTTTGAGGATTTCAATTCTTGATTTGCCTTCAAGGCATTGTAATCCGCAATATTTGTTTTTTAATTCGCAGGTACATGGTCGAAAAACCTTGTCGATCAGCTCCTGTTGGCCGATTTGGTGGATTTTATTCAGGCCCGTTGCAGGAGATGCGCTGGATGCTCTGCACACAGGGATCCAATCAATTTGTTTTACCTCATGACTCAGGTACATCCATGCTCCCATATTCACAGGTTCTTCCTGCACCCACAGGTGTAAATTGGCTTGTGGGTATTTTTTGATTATTTTATTAAACTCATTATGAGGGAAGGGATATATTTGCTCAATTCTAATGAGAGCTATATCTCTTGCATCCAACTCTTTTTTCTTTTTCAGGAGGTCATAGAATATTTTCCCTGAGCAGAAAACCACTCTTTTCACGTCTGCGGCATCTGTTTCCGGGTCATCGATTATGGATTTGAAGCTTCCTGAGCTAAATTCACTCATGGAGGATACGCATTCGGGGTGTCGGAGCAGGCTTTTGGGAGTGAAAATGATAGCAGGTATTCTAAACTTTCTTAGCATATGTTTTCTAAGAAAGTGAAAAAGATTTGCCGGTGTAGTGAGATTAATAATTTCCATATTATTTCCGGCTGCCTGGTTTAGGAAGCGCTCCATACGGGCGCTGGAGTGTTCAGGCCCTTGTCCTTCAAAGCCATGAGGCAGCATGAGCACCAATCCATTTGACACTCCCCATTTTTCCTCAGCAGAAGATATGAATTGGTCGATTATTACCTGAGCAGTATTTACAAAGTCTCCAAATTGGGCCTCCCAAATTGTTAGTGTGTTTGGGCTGCTAAGAGCATATCCGTATTCAAACCCTAGTACCCCATACTCAGAAAGGGGGGAATTATATATTTCGAATAGGGATTGTTTGGATGACAAATTTTTGAGTGGAAAATATTTCTCTCCAGTATCCTCCTGAACCAGAGCAGCGTGTCGATGGGCAAAAGTACCTCTTTCGCTATCTTGCCCTGATACTCTAACTTTGTACCCTTCGAGCAAGAGGCTGCCGTAAGCCATCAGTTCACCCATAGCCCAGTCGAGTTTGTCCTCTTCTACGGATTTTTTTCTGCCCTCAATTATTCGATGAATCTTCTTGAAGAAATTCATTCCCTGAGGCAGGCTTGTTAGATTCTCAGTGATCTTGTTAAGCGTTTTGAGTTCGACACGGCTATCTATTTTCTTGTCGAAATCTTCTTCATCAGGATGATGGAAAGAAGTCCAATCATCCTTCATGAAAGGTCTAATGCTGGCTTTGTTATCCTCACGACTTTCTTCAAAATTCTTTTCAAAGATTGTTTCATGCCTGTTTTTTATTGCTTCTATCTCTTCTTGATCTACAGTTTTTTCGGCGACAAGCTTGTTCGCGTATATTGTGCTTACATCAGGATGATTTTGTATAGCTTTATAGAGGCTTGGTTGCGTAAATCTTGGTTCATCACCTTCATTATGTCCATATTTGCGATAGCATAGGAGATCGATAAAAACGTCCTGTTCAAACTCCTGTCGGAATTCCATAGCCAGGCCAATTGTATATAATAAAGCTTCAACATCATCACCGTTCACATGGAATACGGGGGCTTTGGTAACTTTTGCTATATCAGTGCAGTAGGTGCTTGATCTGCCTTCGATATAATTTGTGGTAAAGCCAACCTGATTGTTTATTACTATATGAATTGTGCCCCCGGTTTTGTATCCCGGTAATTGTGCCATTTGAACTATTTCATACACTACACCCTGAGCTGCTATGGCGGCATCCCCATGGATCAGTATTGGTGCAAGTTGAGATTGATCTCCCTCACAGAAATTATCCAGACGGGCTCTTGCCAGTCCTTGAACCAGTGGGCCTACTGCTTCCAGATGAGAGGGATTGGGTAGGAGGTCGAGCCTCACTTTATGTCCCGAATCGGTAGTGATAATATTGTCATAGCCCAGGTGGTATTTAACATCACCTAATTCAACGCCTTCTTCGTATTCGGTTGCACTATATTCGGTAAATATATCAGCGTATGGTTTTTGCAGGATATTGGCGAGCACATTAAGGCGGCCCCGGTGGGCCATCCCAATAACAAATTCCTTTATGCCAAGTTTTGATCCTGTTTCGATAACTCTGTCGAGGGCAGGTATTAATGCTTCTGCTCCTTCCAGCGAGAATCTTTTCTGTCCAACAAACTTTTTGTGAATAAACTTCTCAAATCCAACAGCCTTATCCAGATGCTCATAGAAATGGATCTTTTCTTCTTTAGTGAAGATAGCCATGTTTTTTGCAGCCTCCATTTTGTTTTGAAGCCACTCCAGGATTACAGGTTTCCTGATGAACATGAATTCAGCTCCTATGCTGCGGCAATATGTTGTTTTCAGATGATCGACAATATCTTTTAGAGGTGCAGGTCCAATTCCTATGTTCTTGCCTGCCTCAAAAACTGTTTCAAGGTCGCTGTTATTTAATCCATAATTTTCAAGATCGAGTGTAGGGAAATACTTCCTTCTTGTCCTGACCGGGTTGGTTTCGGTAAACAAATGTCCTCTTTTTCTATACCAGTCGATAAGGTTTAATACCTTGAACTCCTGATCGAAAGACTGGCTATTGTCGGGTTTATCGCCATAATTGGCTCTTGCAAATTCAAAACCTTCAAAAAATCTCACCCAGGATTCGTCGAGAGACTCAGGATTTTCCTTATAAATATTATAATTCGATTCAATTGTGGCGGCATCTGCGCTACCGAGATAAGAGAATTTATCCATTATGTTTGATCAGCTTAGGCTACAAAAATAATTAAATCATTCCTACTCAGGAATAAAGATTGAAATACTATGTTTAATTAATACAAATGAACAGTAATAGTGTTCGAACCATATCCAAAAAATCTTACTTTTGATAGTAAAACTCACTGACTTGAATTCATTTCTATATACTGTTGCCGGGCATGTGTTGGAGAATTACGGTTCCCGCATTAAGGATCTTCATTTTATTTTCCCCAACCGGCGTGCGGTTCAGGTTTTTAAAAATCACCTGATCAGTTTATCCAAGGGGCCGGTATGGACGCCGAAGATGAGCAGTATTGACGATTGGATGACTGAATTGTCGGGTTTAGTTGAGGCCGAAAAAATTTGTCAGTTGTTGAATCTTTATGTTTCAGTAGGAAAAGAAACCAAGCAAGCTGAAAGTCTGGATAATTTTGTTCGCTGGGGGGAGATGTTGCTGAGGGATTATGATGAGATAGACAAATATCTGGTTCCTGCTAATAAAATCTTCAGCACGATTAAGGGTTTAAAGGAGATTGAGACTCGTTTCCCAAGTTTGAGTCCTGAGCAAATGGCTCAATTACACAAGTTTTGGGAGGGATTTCATCCTACTCCATCTTCCTATCAGGAGAATTGGTTGAGTCTATGGCAGTCATTATCTGATATTTATATTGATTTCCACAAACGTTTGGGTTCTCTGGGTTTGTCTACAAGTGGTCATATATACAGGTATTCGGCTGAAAAGATCAGCAAGTACCCGGGCGAATGTCTCCCGATGGAAAAGTATCTGTTCGTTGGGTTTAATGCTCTCACAGCAGCTGAGGACAGGGTGTTTGAGGTTTGTAAGCGGGAGTCTAAGGCTGAGTTTTTTTGGGATATCCCATCAAATTTACAAGAGTCCTATCAGGAGTCTGGCCGTTTTATCAGGGATAATGTGAGGAAATATCCACCGACGGCTTCTTTTTCAAAAGCCGTTAAGAGCCTTCATGATAGATTTAGTGAATCTTTTCCGACTAATTTTTTTGGAATAGATATTTATGCTTGCGAATCTGCATCCGGCCAGGTTGGTTTACTGAGGCAGTTGTTGGAGGAGGGAGGGGATTTACAATTCAAAGGAATATCTGATAAACAAAAGGCTGTTATTCTTGCTGATGAAACTCTTTTAGAGCCTGTTCTTTCTGCTATTTCTGATCCTGAAACTGCAATAAATATTTCCATGGGTTTACCTGCGGAAAGGTCTTTGATTGTTGATTTTTTTAACAGGATAATAGGGCTTAATTCCTTTTTAAGTTTGCGAAAAACAGGCAAAGTTTTTGTTCCGGCCAAAGAAATGGCTCAGTTAGTGGCTCATCCGATGATGCTACTCATTATGGGTCGTGAATTTATTGATAGTCTTTCTTTTGTGAAGGATTGGCCTACAGAAATGCTTCCAATTGATTTGATGCTTGCCAAACAAGAGGATTTAGATTCAGTTCTTTGCTACGAAGATCAGTCGGAATTTACTGATACTCTAATATCTATTCTTATAAAGTTCGAGGAGGTACATGATCCGGCGTCGACTCTTGAATCCGAATCCCTCAAGAAAATCAGTAGTTGGATGTTAGGTCTTCAGAGGGAGCTTAAGCAAAATAGTCAAAAAATAAGCTTTGAAACATTCAGAAGCTTATACAAGGAATTTATTCAAACAGCCAGACTATCCTTTGAAGGGAGTTTGGATGCAGGTATTCAGTTAACGGGGATACTCGAAACACGCTTAATGGATTATGATGAGTTAATAATATTAAGCTGTAATGAGGGTGTTTGGCCTGCTGATTCTTCGCCTCCTTCTATGATACCCTTCAGTTTGCGTAAGGCTTATCATTTGCCTACCAGAGAGTTCAGGGATTCTTTTTACGGGTATTATTTTTACAGACTTTTGCAAAGGGCAAGAAAGGTTAGTTTGATGTACGTTAACTCTCCTGATCCAGCCCGAATGAGCCAGGGCGAGCCCAGCAGGTTTATCCAGCAGTTAAGGTATGATTCCAATCAATTTTGCAATGAGTTTCTTGCTGCCTCAACCTTTAATATTGAGGCTCCTCATAGCAGGACTATTCAGAAAACGGGCGAGGTATATAAATCACTTATTAAATACCTTGATAGTGGGAGGGGGAGGATGCTGTCGCCCAGCGCAATAAATTCTTATATCGACTGTCCTTTGAGGTTTGCACTGCAATACTTATTGAAGATGCGGGAAGGAGATGATCTTGTTGAGGCAGGTGAGCCCAGAATGTTTGGTTTATTGATGCATAAAAGTCTTGAGCTGTTTTATGAGGGTTTTCTTAGCAATGGCAGCATTGTAAGTAAGGGGTTTCTTGAAGAGGCGATTAAGGATAGGGAACTCATGGAGGCATATATTAGGAGAGCCTTCATGGCTGAATATTTCAAAATTGAGGAAAGTGCTGAGTGGCCTGAGCTTTATGGTAAGGATTTGCTGGTTTATGATGTAATTTCCAAGCAAATGAAATCAGTATTGCTTTATGATGTAAGATATGCTCCTTTTACGATAAAGGGTTTGGAGAGGAAAATAACTCAGTCGTTTGAGTTTAAGGTACAGGGGGAGGTTAAAAAAGTGCTGTTGGGAGGTATTGTTGACAGGATGGATCAAAAAGGCGGCGTGTTAAGGGTTTTGGATTATAAATCAGGAAATCCCGACATGAAATTTAAGGATGTCGAGGATTTATTTGATTATACGCTGAAAAAAAGGTCAAAAGAGATTTTGCAGGCTTCGATATATTCAGTTTTGATATTGAGAGAGTTGGATGAGGGAGTATCTGTTAAGCCGGTTATTTATCCTACCGGAAAGATGAGGTCTAAGTTATTTGATCCTGGAGTTAAGCACGACAAAGAGTTTCTTGATGATATTAAATCTATTGAAGGGGCATTGATGAGTGGGCTTGAGGGTGTATTATCAGAGATGTTTAATCCTGATATTCCTTTTGGGCAGACCGATAATGAAGGCAATTGTGAGTGGTGTTCTTTCAAAGATTATTGCAATCGCTAGATATTTTTCTCATCGAGGAGGTCTGGTCTGAGTTTTTTTGTTCGCTCTAATGCTTGTTCAAACTTCCAGTTGTCAATCTCTTTTTCATTTCCGGAGAGCAGTATTTCTGGGACTTTCCATCCTTTGTAATCAGCGGGGCGGGTGTACAGAGGAGGAGCAAGCAGGTTATCCTGAAAAGAGTCAGTAAGAGCCGATACTTCATCCGATATTGCTCCCGGTATCAGTCGTATTATTGCATCTGCCATTACAGCGGCAGCCATTTCACCACCGGTAAGCACATAGTCACCAATAGATATCTCTCTGGTAATGAGGTGGTCTCTTATTCTTTGATCTATGCCTTTATAGTGACCGCAAAGAATAATGATATTATCGATACAGGATAGCTGATTTGCTATTTTTTGGTTGAAAGTTTCTCCATCCGGGGAAGTGTAAATTATCTCCTGATATTCGCGTTCCTGCTTTAGTTTATTAATAACCCTCTCTATTGGTTCGATAGTCAGGACCATCCCACCTCCTCCACTAAAAGGGTAGTCATCAACATTTTTGTGTTTGTCGAGGGAGTATTCGTGCAGATTGTGTATATGTATTTCGACCAGTCCTTTGTCTATGGCTCTTTTTACTATACTATGATTAAACGGACTGCTTAGCAGCTCAGGGACTGCAGAAATTATGTCAATTCGCATTGGATGAATTTTCGACAAAGTTAAGAAATCAGGATAATAAAAAGCAAAATGCCAGAATGACAGGTAAAGAGCAAGGGTGTATGACAGAATGGCATTGAAAGAATTAAATTTACTGTCAATTTTTCTAATAATCTGCATGGCACATTATTTGAAAAATAGGAGGAAATAAAAAAATATAAACATTAATATAGGAGGAAAATAAGATGACACTAGTAAGATTAAACAACAGGAATTTATCACCAGCAAGACATTCTTATAAAGGTGTGGATGATATGTTTAACTGGTTTTTAAATGAGAGGCCTACTTTTGGGGAGAATACTGATTTCCCAACTGCCAACATTTTGGAGACAGAAGAGGATTTTAAGATTGAGATGCAGGTTCCTGGTTATAGCAAAGAAAGCATTAGGATTCAATTCGAAAATGGTTTTTTAAGCATCAGTCATGATGAAGATGAGGGTGAAGATAAGAAGTCTGTTAATTATGTAAGCAGGGAGTTTTGCACCCGGAGTTTCTCTCGCAGGTTTAAGCTTTCCGATCGTTTGGCATCAGAGAAGATCAGTGCCAGGTATGAGAATGGGGTTCTTGAGATATCTATTCCCAAGAGGGAAGAAGCAAAAGCAAAGCCGGTTCAGGAGATTAGTATAAGTTAATATCAGAATAAGTGTTTTTAAAAATGCCACTCCGTATGAGAGTGGCATTTTTTTTTGTGCTTGTAGAGGAAGTCAATTTTATATAACTTTATAAGGTTTGGGTCGAGCCCTTTAAAGTAAAAAAGTCTATATTTGCAGTTAAGCCGAGCCCGGGACTATGTCCCTGAATCTGTTCGTAAAGAACAACTCAGAGTTCTGAGAGTATGTATGAAAAAATTAGCCAGTAAAATGACGGATCAAGAAAAGCAGACGCCTGAAGAATTAGAAGATCAATTGATTACAAAAAACGATCAATCAGAGTTGTCTGAGAGTGCTGCAAAGGACGATGCTAGTCCTGAGCTTGCAGAAAGTAAAAATCAGGAAGAATTACCACTGCCTGAAATAGAAAAACAAGA
>CAYUNU010000136.1:0-8386 GCA_964446195.1 uncultured Porphyromonadaceae bacterium
ATCCACCATATTTTTCTCTACCTACTTGGACAGTATCTCCGGTCTCAATGGTGTAAATTTCCACCCCATTAAATTGCCAGGCAGCGATCCGGTCTCCCGAAGGAGAGAGAGAAGGTATAAAACCTTCACTAAAAGGGTCAATCCTGATAGGCTCGCCCTGTCCAGGCTCTAAAATCAACATGACGCCATTTTCATCACGAGCAAACAAACGCCAACTTTGTTCAGCAGTATTTTCACCCTCAGTGAGCGGAGAGGCGGCGGGTTCATTCTGGATACTTTCATTAACCTCCGTAGAAGGCACAGGCCCCTCTTCAGCAGCCTGACAAGCTCCAAGCAACAACCCAATGAATACAACTATAAATAGAAAAAAACTATTCCTTGCCAATGGAACTTTTCCTTTCGAGAAAACAGATTGCCAAATTGCGTTAATTTGGCACTCTGTTTTTATGTTTTTTTTTACCAATTTGACAGAATAGTACGCAATTTAGCAATTACACCATTCTCTACTTATTCTACATACTTCACATTGTCCCAATAGACATCCAATCCGCCGCACCAATAGCCCGCGACGCAACCATTATGGAGCATTATAAAACCACCCTCAAGATCACCATCTGAAAACCCAAGCCAAACAAATGTGCCTTTATTTAATGCATTGGCTTGATTCACGACCTGGGTCCAACTGGGGCCGCTGTTCTCTCTAACCCCATATCTAACTGCTGCTTCACCAATTGTTGGGTCATATGCATACCAATCATCTATAGCATGACCATCGTTTGTCCATCGCCACGCAGAAGGATTAGTGTTGTCCTGAACCAAATATTTACATTGACCGCCTCTACATCCTCCGTTGATTAGTGCAGATGGTGTATCAGGTCCAGAAATCCAGAACAGATTGCCTTCTGTGTATTCATACGCAGCGGCCATTCCCACGATGATAACTAGCGCTGCCATCATAAGCGCCAGACTTACGCTTGCGAAAAATTTTTGTATCTTCTTAGACATTTTCTTGTCTCCTTGTCTGATCTAGTTTTCACCCTACGGCTGCGCAGGGGTTAGATCTTCTGAAACCACAAAATTTGTCTTAGAAAGTTTTCCATCAAATTCAATGGTAAGCACTTCATATTCTTCAAAGAGTTTTTCATCGGTGATCTGCGTATATTTCAGGATCACACCGGTTTCCTGATCGATCCATGCCGTCACGTGGTCGTTGCGTATCTCCACGTTCACCACCCAGGTGTTCCGTCCGGCAATTTGTTCTTCCCCCGTAACTGTATAGACCGCATCTTTGTTTCCCTGTGAGAACCAGGTGGGGAACATGTATTCTGCCACAGGGAAAGGAGTGAGTAGATTCATCGGATGCGGGTAAGAATATTCTTCCTGCGTTTCCGATAGGTCCTTTGGCAGCATGCTTGTATCATAAGCAAATGACGGCAAGTACCCCTGGGTATACGTCTTGCTAACCAGGTTAATCTCGTATGTTGCTTCTCCATCGCTGATGAAGGAGGTTTTTTCAATGAAATCTGGCGCTTCAGTCAGCGTGACATTTGCCTTTGCCGGTTGTTCAAAAGCGAATTCGGTAACATACCGCTGGGTGGTGCCATCTTCTCCGTACCAGACCACTTCAGATGTTCCCGCTGCGGTGTTCCATAGGGTATGGCTCTTGAGAACCAGGTTCAGAATGTCCGTAGCGGTTGGATCATGAAGGTTCAGAGACCAATGTGGGGTAATCCATCCGGTCAAAAGCAAGGTTAGACCTAGCATGCCAAGCATAAGGCCAACCAATATTGAATGGGATTTTGCTTTCTTTGACATTTTTACCTCTCTTTTTTTCGTGAGTTTCTTGTCTTTTTGCGGCATTTACACCAAATACTAAAAATTATCTTAGTCCCCCAACCGGAAAGTAAATTCCCAATGCCCGGGGTAAGCATAATTTTGGGGGTCCAGGACTATTTGTTCAGCTTCCTCAATGCTCATATCGGAGGGCTTATCCTCGATGTTAATGATTGCTCCCCACCCTTCGTTGGTACAGTTGAACGTAATCCCAGCTCCCTGTGCATCAAGTTTCGGTTGCACCTGATTCAGGTAGAAATCACAGCCCTCTCCCTCACGCGGAGGAGCAGTAAGCTGGGAAATGACAAGTGTGAAATCCCCGTCATCGGCATATGCAGGCACATCAAATTTTACGGTATCGCAGCGGTAACCCATCTGCCCTTCAGACGCCTGTTGCCAGGAAATATTTTTTGCCCCTTTCATAAAGACTTGTTCATTTCCAAATATTAATACGGTGGGTTTAAAATCCAACATCCAATCTGAGGGATCTATCATGTCAAAGCAAATATCAATTTTGATATATTCCCCTTCCCTGCGAAAATTGCTTATCGTCATTTCAACGCCATTGCTAAATTGTGTGAGTTCGGTAGGTGTGTTTGGTATGCCGGACCCTTCATCTTCCTCTGAAGCAATTTGTTCAAAAGTGTTGATGTCTTCATTTTGAATGATTGGTGGACTGACGGAGACTTTAGTAATTTCAATTTCACTGTTGCTTGCAATCGCTGGTTTTTCCTGCAGCCAGGGCCTAATCACCATGCCTATTCCTACAGCAAAGACAACAAAGATGATGCTGTAAAGGATTTTGCTTCCCGTTGAATATTGAGGCTTATTTTTTTGTCGTAATGGAATATTTTTGTTAAACATAATTCTCCCTTTTGATTATTCGTTGGTTGTTGTAAAACTAATCACCAACGCAATTGTAAGTAACAGGCATACTCCCCCAAAGAATTTCATAACTTGACACTTTGCCACAGCACCGAATTGGCGTCACACTATATAGTCCTTTCATCACTGTATACACTCTTGCATTGTTTGCGATGGTGTCTGGAGAAATGACGTTGTAGGAATAACAAAAATTTGCACAACCAAATCTTGTAGACCCCGCAGCATACATGTATGATCCTGAAATATTTTGGGTTCGTTCCCAGGCGGCATCACATGTTGTTGAAGCCCGCTTTTCTACGATTAAATCACCAAAATAATTGTAATCATCATTAAAAGCGTCCGCCCCACATCCCATTGTCTCCGGATTATATCCCGAGCAACTTGAGCCATAACAACTTGCAGCATAGACAACTTTTGTAGGATATGGCCAAAGAGCAGTTACTATGACTAGAAAGATAAACAGAAACTTTAACTTGAAATTGGTCTCTGTTTTTGTTGTGTTTTTCCCCAAAATATACCTCCGTTGTAGAAATAAGTATTTTCTCCTTGCGAGCACACTTTTCTTGAATTCCCTCCTTTTTGATTGGTCAAATTATCTTTTCCTTGCATCTATTTTCCAATAGAATTAGGAGTGTTCTACTTTAAAATACACAGAACCTTGAAAAATATTTCAAAACCAAATGAACTCATGAACTTACAATCTCACTCATTGATCAGGAAAGCTATTACAAGTGTGGTTCCAGGGATGAGGTCTTCGGGGAGATTAGATGGGATCGGATAGCTGGTATTATGCTGTATGTCCCTGTAAATAACCGTGATTTTATTTGGGGAGATGAGACCTATCAAATCTCAACCAACTTCTATCAGTCAGAGATTAATGATCCAAGTGAGATTACCTGTAAACGCTATAAAACAATGGATAAAATGTTGAAAGATATTGATGAGGTAACAATCGACAACTGTAAAAAGATATTGGCAATGGTTCATCAAGAGGGTAAATATCCTACCCAATACAGCAATATCTATGATCCGGTTAATAAGAAAATATATCTCTACTTCTTCCATAATTACACAGATGAATTGGTGATAGATTTAGATACAGAGGTGGCTAAGGGTAATTATCAAATAGAACTTACAGAGTTGTTTGAACTACCATACTCATATCATGCTTTCTTGTATAATAGTAAAACCACTTTTGGTACAGTAATTGATACAAGTCTGTTGGAACGAGGACTGGATTCAACTAAAGTTAAATTGGAAAAGGTTCTGGCGAATCCGATTTGAGAATTTCCCTATGAAGCAGATGAAGATGAACTGAATAACCTTTGAAACCGGTATCTTGCAGAGGGTAAAACCGAAGAGGCAATTTTAGTATTTAAAACAAATGTAACACTGTTTCCAGATAGTTGGAACTGTTACGATAGCCTGGGAGAAGCTTATGCCGAAGCTGGTTTGTATCCTAAAGCAATTGATAATTATAAGCGCGCTGTAGAGCTTAATCCTAGTAATGAAAATGGGAAGAAAATTTTAGAAAGATTATTGGAGAATTATGAATAAAAGATTTATAGTTTTGATATTTGTTTTTATCGCTTTTGCAGTAAATGCCGAACGCGTTAATATTGATGTTCCCATGGTTGAGAATAATCAACCTGTAATAGATGGAATAGAAACACCGGGAGAGTGGGATGATGCTTATCTTCATGATACATTTTTCCAGACATCACCAGGTGATAATGCTGAGCCATCCGAGAAAACAGAGTTTTTAGTAAAACAGGATAAAGAGAATATCTATTTTCTTTGTAGAGGATATGCTTCTGATCCTACAATTATCAGAGATTTTCATTGTACAAGAGATGCAATCTATACAACCGATAGATGCTTCATGTTCCTGGATACTTTTAATCAGGAAGAGAAAGCTTATTACCTTGGCTGTAATATAAATGGCGAGCAGGCTGATGGTATCGTGTTAAATAATATTGATCCTTCTATCGATTTCTTCTATTATTCAGCCGGATCAAGAACAGATTATGGTTATATTCTTGAATTCCAATTACCACTTACAAGCATTAAATATAAAAGTGGAGAAAATGTTAAGTGGGGATTCTATGTAAAGCGCCACATTCCGGAACGAGATGAAGAGATTGCGGGATTCATGGTAGATAGAAATACCAATCATTTCTACAATAACTATGGTTATCTAACATTCTCATATCTTCCTAATCAGATGAATCTGAAAATTATTCCCGCTGTTGTTGCTTCCCACTGGGAATTTGAAGATAAGCTGAATGGGGAAGAGGATGATGATGACACCCTGGAAGGAGAACTCAATGTCTTCTTCGAACCTACATCTAACCTTACTACAACTGTTACTGTAAATCCAGATTTTAACACTATTGAAGCTGATCAGTTACAGATAACATTAAATGAAAGATATTCTGTATATTATCAGGAGAAGAGACCATTCTTTATCGAAGGTTCGAATCCTTACGAAGTTGATATTAATATCTTCCATACAAGACAGATAGTCAACCCATTATGGGGAGCAAAACTTTCAGGTAATTTTGGCAGATTAGCAGTATATTCACTTTTTGCAATAGATGAAAATCAGCCAGGATATCGTTTTGGTTACGATACAGCTGAGGAAAAAGAGATACCCTTTGGCTTCTGGAATCTTTCTCGTAACTTCCGCAAAGGTAACTCAATTGTTCGATTAGCAGGTACGATGAGGCAATATGGCAGTAGTGAGAATTATGTGTTTAGCTTGGATACAGATCAACGTTTAACTGATGGTATTGAGTTTAGTGGTCAGGTTGCATATTCAATGAACAACGCGTTGTTAGCAGATGATACACTGGAAAGTGGATTAGGCTCTACTGCTGAGTTAGAGTCCTCTTGAGATAAGCTCTACAGTAATCTACACATAAAGAGTTTGGATGAGCATTTCAGAGCTGATCTTGGTTATATCCCGGAAGTTGATAAACAACAGCTCTCTAATAGATTTGAGTATCATCGTTGGGCTGATAGTGATGAAGATAAAATCCACTATTTAGAGATAGCTTCATCTCAATCTGTTAAGTATAATTTCAGTCTGGAAAAGCTTCTAGAATACAATATCAATCCGATGATGGGATTCAACTTTGCGTTTAATCTTGGTGTTTGGACCGGGTATGAATATTATAAGATAGAAGAGGAAGGACCTTTCGAAATTTCATCAACCTGGTTGAATATCGATTATGATCCAATTAGACAATTATCATTGGGTGTAAATCTTGTAAAAGGTACTGGTATTGCCTGGTTCCTTGATGAACCGGAAGAATCTGAGATTTACAAAATAAGTGGAACCTTAAAACTCAAACCAAATTCTTTTATAGATCTTGAAATTAAATCAAATTATCATGATCTCGATAGATTTTACATTGCCAGAAGTTTAGAAGCGAAATGTAAATTTCAGTTTCATAAAAATTTCTGGATGAGGGTGATTGCTCATTATCAAAACAGTGATATTATTCCTGATAATGAGAAGATAGAAAGATTTGATATCTATCCATTATTCACATATAAACCAAGTTCTGATATTGCCCTTTATCTGGGTGCATCAGACAGTAAAATGGAAACATCACAAGGTAGAGATATAATCAATTATGATGTAAGTGATGTGACCTACTATCTTAAAATTTCCTATGCATTAAAATTAATATAAGGAGAGAGTATGATTAAACAGGACTTAACAAAATACTCCGATTTATTCAATGAATACACGGAGTTACGAGTTCAGGAAAACCGAAATATTGGCATCGGTATCCTTAATGGAACTATCAACCGAAATGTTCGTACATCCCGTAGTGGTGTCTCAGCCAGAGTATATAAAGATGGATACTGGGGCTTTGCTTCTAATCCAAATATCTCTGATGAAACTATTAAAAAAGTTATTGATAGCGCATCTGTTAATGCTAATTTTCTTAGTGGTAAACATGATTTTAAAAAAGGGATTTTACCTGTTACAACAACTGTTTCAGTAAATGATTTTACTACTGTAAAACAGCGTCAAGCTCAGAAGGATATGATCGATTTTCTGCTTAAATATGATGATATTATTAAAACCAAATATCCTGATTTAAAATCCAGATCATTAAATCTTGGTTGCCTCGATATGGAAAAGAATCTTCTAACATCTACGGGTAGCACATCTTATTCTATGATTCCTCGTACGATTATGTATCTTAGTATGACCTTGGAGAAAGATGGCAAACCTATCGATTTATATGAGGTTTATGGTGGCTTTGGTCAGTTTGAAGATAATTTCCATGATGAAGATTTTATCCTATCAGTTATGGCTAAGCAATACGAAAATCTTAGAAAGAAAGCAGAAGGTGTTTATGCTGAATCCGGTATGAAAGATGTGATCTTGGATGCTGATTTGGCTGGTATCCTTGCCCATGAAGCTATTGGTCATACTACGGAAGGTGATATTGTTCTGGGTGGATCTGTAGCTGCTGATTATATGGGACAATTGGTAGCATCTCCGCTTATCACATTAACCGACTTCGCTAATGAAGCATTCGGCGAGCAGTGTCCAGTACCAGTTTATGTTGATGATGAAGGTACAAAAGCTGAGGATGCTGTTATCATTGAAGATGGCGTGTTGAAATCCTATATGCATAATAAAGAAACAGCTATGCATTTTGGTCACAAACCTACAGGTAATGCCAGAGCTTACGGCTTCTATGATGAACCACTTGTTCGTATGCGTAATACAGCTATCCTTCCAGGTAAATCTAAAATCGAAGATATGATCGCTTCTATCGATGATGGTTATTATCTGATTAAATCAAGTAATGGTCAGGCTGATTCAACCAGTGAGTTTATGTTTGGTGTAACACTTGGTTATGAGATTAAGAAGGGTAAGCTTGGCAAAGCTATCTTGGATACAACCATTTCTGGTGTAGCATTTGATATGCTTAAAACTGTGACAATGGTTTCTGATGAAGTTAGCTGGAGCTGTGCCGGAATGTGTGGTAAAAAGCAATCTATTCCTGTAGGAATGGGTGGCCCAGCTGTTAAATGTAAAGTAAATATCGGAGGTAGATAATGGATAACAGAAGCTTTGTTAAATCAATCATAGAAAAACTGTTAGCTGCCGGTGCTGATAAAGCTCAATGTCAGCTTACTTATTCAGATAAACAGGAACTCAACATTCATTCCGGTGAGATCTGTTTATTAAGAAATACAATGAATACATCCCTTACAATGCTGGTAATCCTTAATGATAAGAAAGGGACAATTTCTATCAATAAAGTGTCAGATGAAGAAGTTGATAAAGCAGTTGAAGAGGTATTACAACTGGCTAAATCATCTCAGGCAGAACCTGCAAATGATATAGCTCCGGAACAACCAGCTGACCAATTTACCAGCGGTCCACTGGAAGCTGATTTGGATGCAATGTATAATCGCTTGTCTGAATTTAATGATGCTGTAGCAAAAGAGTATCCTGATATTATTCTTGAAGAGGTGATTCTTGAACATAATAAATCAGAATTCTTCTTTGGAAATAGTAATGGTGTAGATTACTCTGCAGTTCAAGGTGAATACTCATTCAGCCCAATGTTTACTGCAAAACGTGGTGAATTGACTTCATCCTTCAACTATACAGGACTCTCGTTAGATAGCT
>CAYUNU010000137.1:0-3618 GCA_964446195.1 uncultured Porphyromonadaceae bacterium
CGCTCCGTTCAGCCCCGACAAGTCGGGATTTCCACTACGTTCCAAGATGACACTTAGGTGTTTTGGGCATTGGTTTGGGTTGTGTGATTTTGGTTGGCTTAGGTAGGAAGTTTTTTTAGTGTTATTGCCGAAATTGTGCAGAGGATGATAAATGGTAGGGCCATTATGATGCCGGATGTTTCGGCGTAGTAGCCTGCTGCGTTGAGAACGGAGTATATTACCATGGCGTGGGCGATGGTGAGTAGGGGTAGGGGTATGGCTTTCTGCTGACTCAGGGCTTGCAGGCCGCCCAGGATGCAGAGGGTGGCCATAAGGAATTCGGAAATCAGGTGGAAGGTGCTTTCGAAGGGCCCTTCTTTCATGTCCCCTTTCATCAGGATAAATACCCATAGGCCTATTATGCTTATGCCCAGGGTAATGGAGTATATGCCGATAGCTTTTTTCATTAGTAATTCATGTTTAAGATCATTTGCAGGAATTTGCGGGTTTTATCATTAAGCATTTCCTCTTCTTCCATTTTCTTGCTTACTGATGTTAGCAAATCCTGATGTTCTGTTTTTGTCAGCTCCTTGAAATGGGAGTTTTTAATGCGAGTGGCTGATATTGTTTCAACATTTATAAATCGGGGTTTCTCAGCAGGACTAAACATGGCCGGGGTGATTTTTACTTGGTGCTCGTCTATCTGTCCATATGTTTTGAAGCGGATAGTCATTTTATCAGGAGAATAAATAATACTAAGCTGTGTATCATGCTGTTTTACTGTATCAAGGATCCGCATAGCAAATTTGTCCGGGTTTTTTATCTCTCCTGATTTTTCCATGATGGAGCATACGGATACGAATCTTTCGTTGGAGCCCTGTCTGTGCACCACTGGCATTTGGCCTCCGAAGCCTTTGTAGTTCCTGAGATACTTAAGTGAGTTGGGGTAGAGGTTGTTGCTTAAAACGGGATAGGGCAGGGTATTCTGATTGTACACTTTCAGCTGGCCATTTGCGATTTCTATTACGGCAGTATTACCTTCTTTATCGGTGGCTATGTAATGGAGGGGGAGTAGTTGATATTGGAGGGTGTGACTATCCATACAGGCGATAAGTTCTTCAATGTTTTTGCACATATCCAGTTGATATTGAATCCATTGGAACTCGTTTGTCATGTTTTTGCCCGGGTGTGTTTCTCCCCATTCTGGAGAGGAGAGCTCTTCAAGGACCAGGCCGTGTTCATTCATTCCCCCCAGGGGAAAGCCATAGCCAAATTGGTTAAAGGATATACTGCCGTATTTTGATATCCATTTTAGTCCTTGCTCCCCTGCAATAAGGGCTGTTTTTTGCACTCCCGGTTGGTTAAGCACCAAATAGGCATTACCAATTGGCCAGTCGAGATTTTTAGCTAAAACAATTTTTTCTCCTGATTTTATCACAAAAGATGTGCAGTTGAGGGGCACCTTTCCGGTCGCTATTTCTCTCAGTTCGTAGGAGTTTTCAAGGTCTTTAAAAATGCCTGAGAGGGCGTAAGTGCTTTTCACGATTGGGGTATGTGAAAGGTTCATGTTCCCGGCTAAACCCTTGGTGTTTCCCATTGAGGGGCTGTTAGGGTAGAGTTTGTTTTTTACGTGATTATATTGATTTTGCCCCTTGTAATCGATCATCAGGGCTGCCCCGCTGATTTCGGCTATCCCTAGCGAATTATTCCCAAAAAAATATCTGTCTTTTCCCTGCCGGTCGAGGAAGATCCCGCTTGAGAAGTCTCTGGCATAGGCTATACTTTGAGTTAGTTTATCTCTGTTGGTGTTAGCATTATAAATATCTTCTCCTGCTTTATCGATGAAGCATCCTGATGCGTAGTGGGCGGCAGATCCCTGAGCAAAAGACGGTGAGTCGTATTTATCATCTCCGGATAGATCCATCAGGAAGCCTCCACCCCAGTAGTAGGCGGCACCTTGAGAAAAGCTCCCTGCCTGATATTCATCATTGCCCAGGTAATCTATCAGTACGCCGAAGCCACCTGCCCGGTTAATGCCATTGCTTGTCTCGCCCCACAGTCCTTTGGAAGCGCCCATGGTGAAGCTTGCCGGATCGTTGCTTGCTTGTCCGAGGTAGGTATCGTTTCCCTGGTAGTCGATCAGGAAGGCTGCTCCTGATGTGCCGGCAAAGCCCATGGAGTAGTTCCCTGCAAGGTATTGGTCATCACCTGTCTGGTCGATCAGCAAAGAAGCCCCAAAAGTGGCCGATGACAGTCCGAATTTATCATTGCAGCGATAGATATCCGAGCCGGAGAGGTCCCAGAGGAGGGATGAGCCCAGGTGGGAGTAAGCCAGACCTTTCCCGGAAACATTATATTCGTCGTTTCCTTCCATATCGATGAGATAGCCGCACCCTGATACCCCCGAAGCCAGTCTTTGCCCTTCGCTGTCACAGTTATACTTATCGTTTCCGGCCAGGTCGATCAGCAGGCCAAAGGGTTTTTCGGAGGAGATACTCGAAGCTAAGGTCCCGGAATAGTGGTCGTCTCCCCCAAAATCTATGACAAGGAATTTTTCTCCTGATATGACATCATTTCCGTTGCCATAGATCCCTATATCACCAAGTTCTGTTGAGAATTCCATCTTGCCTTTGAAATGGGTGTTTGCTGAAAGGCTCTTAATTTCCCACAGCAGGTTTGAGCAGGTTTTAGCGTATGCTTGCGTTGACAGTGATACCAGGCGCAGGTCGTCCTGATGGTCTATAGGGCTGTTTAGAGCTTCAACATCAGGATTTATTTGCTTGTTTATTTCCCTGATAATGAGGCAATCTTGAATAAATTTGATTAAGGCTTTTTTCACTCCGGGGAAGGCAGCCAGTTCGACCGGCCACCTTGTTGTATTTATATTTTCTGATCGGGTATTTTGCTTCGAGTTTGCAGTAGGCGGGCCTATTCCTCCGGTAAGTAGTGATAGTGTTTGGAAGGTGTAGGCAAAGCGGGTGTTTAGGTTTGTTTCCTGTGCAGAGAAATTTTCCGCCAGGCCCTCAATAAAATCCACGCTGAGGAGTGGGTCTTCGAGGATTTTTATGAGTTGGGGAAGAGCACCCATCAGGAATTGGTTTTTTACAAGAAAAGGGATGTCCTTTCCTGCCATAAAAGAATCGCGGGAGGGAAGCTGTCCCCTTTCGCTTCCTCCCGCAGATTCCTGAGCAGATAAACATAATCCAGATGCAAGAAGCAATGATGTTATGAATCCTTTTTTATTCATCTGTCTCTAATAAAAAGTTCATGCCTTGATCCAGCCATTCGGGAAATTTTTTCGGATAGCGGTGCCCCATTGGCTCGATAATGATGTATCTGTATCTTATTGATAGCTTGCTATATATGTGGCTTAGTGAGTCTTGTTTGGGTTTGTAGTGATCCTTTGTGCCTGTGATCATGAAGGCCGAGATTTCTTTTCGAGCCTCAAATTCCTCCGGATGGATGCCTGTTGGTATACCGGTGCAAACGCCGAAGTATCCTTTTATTGGGATGGCTTGTTTTATTGTTGAGTAAACGGCAAAGGTGCCACCTGCTGATATGCCTGCCACATATATCCTGCTGGTATCCACGGGGTATTCACTCAATATCCCGGAGGCAATCTCCTTGAGGTTGCTCAGT
>CAYUNU010000137.1:3628-8363 GCA_964446195.1 uncultured Porphyromonadaceae bacterium
ATTACAGATGCCACTATATTGAATTCATCATTTTGTGTAACTGCAATAAAGAGATCCGCACCCCTTACATCAGCACTTTCAAGTACCGGGAAACTAGCCCCGTTACCTGTTATTACTCTGATGTCCAGTTTTTCCTTGCCCGGTCGATATTTGATCCACCACCATGGAAGATAAAAACTGTAGGGTAAACTCTTCCATCTCTTATGTTTTGGGGCATGAGTACTTGTGTTTGGGCTGTGGACACCTTATTAGTACTATCGCGCAGGAACATATCACGCTGAGCTATCTCATTGAAGTCGGGAAGGTTTAGGTAGGGTTTGAATTTTGGTATTCTTGGGTTTATCATGAAGAATTTTCCTTCCTGGTGTCCCTCACGGAAGATATCCAGGTTTGCTGTATAGTTTTCGGTTTTTTCATTCACATAGATCAGCTCTTTCTTAAAGGAGAAGGAGTTAGTGGCAGATAGTTTTTGATTTGAAAGGAGCAGTTCACCTGCTTCGTGGAAAAGTTCTTTTTCTTCCAATGAATTGACTGAGTCAATAAGTTGTTCGTAGGTATCAATTTTATTGTTAACCCTACAGCAAGTCATTATCATCAGGATGACAAGCACTTGGGCGCTTGTTTTGATTATTGAAGTAGTTTTATTCATTGGGAATAAAGTTGTTTGTTTTTAGGGGGATCAGGAAAAGAATCAGGATAAATGGCTGTATTATTCGAGGAATGAATCTTGAGATGTGTCAGGCTGATTTTTGCGGGTCGGTTTTTTGCAGCAGTAATCTGGAGTATCTACGGCTCACCGGGATTGGCTCTTTGGGGTTTGTAAGGTATGTTTGATAGGATTCGGGTGCGACCTTGTTGATTTTCACAACATGCTCGGTATTAATGATGTACGAGCGATGGATTTGCAGGAAGAGGTTAGCCGGCAGTCGTTCGGTCCATCTCTTCATGGTATGGTGTACTACTCCTGTATGTCCATCGGCGGCATACAGTTTTGTGTAGTCGCCGCAGGCCTCTATACAGCTTACTGATTTTATGGCTACGAAGCGGGATCCGTTTCTAACGCCGATGAGTATTTGGTCGAAGGGTTTAAGTTTATCGGACAGGTCTTCGGTAAAGGGGTTACCGAGACGTTGAATACAATTTTTAAGTCTTTCGGGGTGGACAGGTTTAAGCAGGTAATCGAGGGCATTAACCTCGAATGCTCTGATAGCAAAAGAGTCGTATGCGGTGACAAAAACCACCTGGGTGCTCAGAGGTATATGTGGCATGAGGTCGAATCCGCTATTGTTACCGAGGTCGATATCGAGAAAGATAAGATCAGGATTTATTTTTTTTATTAGTTCTTTAGCCTGATCAAAACTTTCGGCTTCCCCTAAGATATTGATCTGGGGGAATGGTTCCAGCATATAGCTTAGCTCCCGTATTGCAGGGGGTTCATCATCGACTATTATTGCTTTCCAGTTTTTCATAATTATTCTTTAAGGGGATTAAGATGGTAGCCATCACTCTCCCATTATCTTCCCTCAAAGAGAAATTGGCATCCCCACGGTAAAGAACCTCCAGTCGGTTTTTCAGGTTCTTCAGTCCTGTGTGGGTGCCCTCGCTTTTTTCCTGTTCCTTTCTATCAAAGCTATAAATTTTTCCTGTATTCGTAACTGTGAAGGACAAAGATTTGCCTTCTTTTTGTCCTTTCAGCCAAATAGTTAGTGGCATTTTGGATGTTTTCATTCCATATTTGACGGCATTTTCCACGAGTGTTTGTATGCCGAATATTGGTACTTTAATATCTTCCAATCCTGATTCAAAAAGTATCTCATAATCGAGTTTGTTTTCGTATCTGAATCTTTGTATTTCGAGGTAGTTTTTCACAGCGGCCAGTTCTTTTTCGAGTCCGATCAGTCCTTCGGGATTTTCTGACAGAGAGAATCTGAAGTACTCGGCCAGTTCTGTGATAACCTTTCTTGCATCATCCTGATCTTTTTTGAGCATTGATCTTATAGTATTGAGAGCATTGAAGAGGAAATGCGGGTTTACCTGATAGCGTAGCATTTGCCATTTGGCCTGTTCGAGGAGGATTTCTGCTTTTTGTGATCTGTTTCTCTCCGCTTTGGCGAGATGGTAATAGACAACCAGTCCATAGGCGACACAGGCAAAAAGTATAGGGACAAAATAGTATAGTGCAAATCTGAAATAGGCTGTGAATAATTGGGGTTTTGGGATAGGAGTATTTACGAGTCGGGACAGGAAGGGGTAGAAAAAGCTGGCGCCCAATGATGCGATGTATATTGCCGGTGTTAGCATTATCCAGAAGAGGATGGCAGGTTTATTATTGATTCTGTACCATTCGAAAAATGCGATCACGATACCTGAGAATATACATAGGGTGATTATTTCCAGTAAACGCGAGATGATTATGTTCTCAGCCAATTTATTTGACGGTGCTGCCAACCATGATATGTAGGCTATAAGTGAATAGATAACAATAGCTGATATCTGGGCCAGAATAATGCTACGTATCGGTATTTTATTGGATTTCATCATATTTTAGAATATTCCTCACACAAAGGTTACGAAAGCCGGTAATAAAATTAACAGAAAAGCTTGAATGCTTGTATTTTTCGAAGAATGAACATCGTTTTATTTTCCTGATATATGCTCTATTACCAACATAAGTGGTGTGTTAGGATCAAAATCGTATTTCTTTAAGTCTCTGTAATTTAGTGGTATATCAGGATGTAGCTGATGGCCCATTTTTTCGTCCAGGGGAAATTCGACTATTCGCCTAACTGAAACCTGGGGTTTGATACCTGAGTGTTTCAATTTTGCGGGAGTTATTGCCATTCCAAAGCAATTACCTGATTGTGCAGGTGGCACCCCGGCGATAGTTGCGCCGCATTTTTGCAGTTTCTCGAGGGTTTCGAAGCCGGCGCTGAAGGTGTTATCGCTACAAATAACATATATATTGGCAGGTGTATAATACTTTTCAAATTCGCCGGAGGTATACTCTTTTTGGAAGCTTGGTGTAGTTTGGTAGTTCGATTCACTTATATGGGGGAAAGAGCCTGTTTTATTTGCTCTTGTCCACTTTTCCCTTTCCGTGAAATCGTAGTCACCCACTTCGAGAGGGTTTAATCCCAAGGCTTCTCTGTTCTTATTGATGTCATCAGGATTAAATGAAGGAACTATTTTTACTGCAGTTTCTGAAAGGTAGGTGATGGTATAGCTATCCGAATGTATCCTGGCTAATTGGTCTTTTCCATAGAGGTAGTATATCAGGATATCCGAGAGCAGGGATATTCCACCGCGGTTATTTCTCAGGTCGATGATTAGGTTTTGTGTCTGTTGTTTTTTCATTTGTTTGACGGTCTCAGTCATGAACTCTGAGAAAGAGGGGAGCTTCTCAATTATCAGCTCCAGGCTATCAGGGGCTTCTTCCTGATGGTAGCGCTGATACCATTGCTTGGCTAAACCCAGATATTGATTTCGGTAGGCTTTAAGGGTAGCCGGATCTTTGATTTGTTTCAGTCCATCGACGGCTTGCTCGGCATATTCTCGAAATTCGTCTTGTTTCTCGATTCTCATAATAGCTGTAGAGCTAATATTTTTTGGCCACTCAATTGCAAAGTCGCAACGGGCAACATCAGGAAGAGAAATTTTTGAATCCAGTCCGACGATCTGGTTTTTATTTTCGGCTGTGAGGGGGTGAAAAATATATTTTTTGTCTTTTCCTGATTTTATTTTGAGGGTTGTTTCAATATCATTTCCGTACTCCCATTCCGGGAATAGTTTTTTAAAGTAATCACCATACCAGAGATAGACTTTAAGGTTTCGAAGCACGTCAAAAATATTTTCTGTTGGATAGAGTCTTGTAATTCTGTCCATCATATTCTCCAGGCTAACACCATTTATTGATATCACCTCTGATCCGAGCAGCTTTTTGAATGATGGATCATAGACCTTGCTGATAACCAGCGTTGTATCTGCCGTAGCTACAAATTTGAGGGGCATTCCTCCCGGGTTTTCGGTATCAGGATATTTTAAAGGATATAAGTAGGTGTGTCCATCTTTAATTGTGGCTGTTAAGGAAGACAGGTGCCACCAGAAATCCTCTGTATCCATTCCCTCTTTTGGTAGTGATTCCAGTAGATTATCGATGGATAGCTTGAAGCCGATTTTCCCATTGGTATTTTGGTATGGATCGGGGTGGCATTTTTCGATCATATCGGCAAGCTGCCTGGTATCCTCCAGTAGTTGTTGGTGGGTGAGGTGCTGACAGGGTCCCAGCTGAGGGGAGAATATCAGGACCGACAGGAGGAGGGCTTTTGATAGTAACGTTTTCATTTTAATGGCCATTTTTTTCAAAGCTAATAAGCTTATTAGGGGCAAAGGTGGATGAATCGTTAAGCGGTTGTTTTTGTCGTTCCCTCGGAGCTTGGTTCAGGATGACACTTAGGTCTTTTGGGCATTGTCTTTTTTTTGGAAAATATTAAATTTGAAGCGCAAACTTAATACTTCAAATACTATGAAAACGATAAACATTTTAGTTTCATTATTGGTGCTTGGTATGTTATTTTCTTCATGTTCTAAGGATGAAGTGGATGGAGATAATGTTACAGTAGGTAGTGTAACAGATATCGAGGGTAATACTTATAAAACTGTTAAGATTGGTGGGCAGTGGTGGATGGCTGAAAATCTTAAGGTTACGAAGTTGAAGGATGGGACTGATATTACCAAT
>CAYUNU010000138.1:0-8346 GCA_964446195.1 uncultured Porphyromonadaceae bacterium
CTAAACAACATTGAAACACAAAAAGAATATAATTATATGGCAGGAATAATCTACAATGACCTCTTCTCGGAAAGTGAAAAACTTGGGGATTACGCCTATAATGTATGTGAAGCATTTTGCGAGATACAGGACTAAGCTAATGCGCAGCTGATTCAGAATCTCAGCAAACATTCCTGTGGTTTTGTTACAGATAAGTTCTATTCAACAAACTTATATCCTACACCTTTTATAGTTTGTATATGATGTGCCCCAAACTTCTCCCTCAGCTTTCGAACATGAACGTCAATAGTACGGTCGCCAACAATAATATCATCACCCCATACACCATGAAAAATCTCTTCTCTGGTAAAAACCTTATCCGGACGCTTAAGCAAAAGACTAAGTAATTCAAATTCCTTCTTGGGCAAATTGTATTTAACATTATCTTTAATTACCAGATATTTATCCCTGTTTATTTCAAATTGCCCAGCCTTTATAATATCTTCAAAATTCTCTTCATCTTTACCACTCCGCATACGTTTAGTTAAGGCCTTTATCCTACTAATTAACACCTTTGGTTTAACTGGCTTAGTTATATAGTCATCGGCTCCAGCTTCAAATGCAGCAATTTGCGAATAATCCTCTCCCCTGGCCGTAAGAAAAGCTATTAACACCGAATCCATACCAGGCATGTTCCTAATTGCCTCACAAGTTTCAATACCATCCATTTCAGGCATCATCACATCCAGTAAAATTAACTCCGGATCAAACTTTTGTGCTATCTCTATCGCCATCCTGCCATTGCTGGCTGTCATCACTTCAAACCCCTCTCTTCTAAGGTTATAACCCAGAAAGTCAAGAATACCCGGTTCATCATCGACAAGAAGAATCTTAATACATTCCATATTTATAATGATTTATCTAAGGTAAATGAAAACGATGTCCCTATGCCAGGAGTAGATCTGATATTAACAGAATGACCATGGGCCTCTACAAGATGCTTTACAATCGCAAGACCTAGCCCCGTGCCACCCTGATCTCTGGATCTGCTTTTATCTATTCTGTAAAACCTTTCAAAAATTCTTGACCTATGCTCTTCATCAATACCTTGTCCATTGTCAGAAACCTCAACAAGAACCTGTTTATCCATATCAAGGAAATCAAGCATAACATATCCACCTTGTTTGCCATAATTTATTCCATTGACTACAAGATTACTCAGCACATCTGTAATCCTTTTCCTGTCGGCATTAACCAGAATTGCCCTGTCTGGCTTCCTTACATATTTTAGTTTTATGTTCTTGCCCCTTGCCCTCATCTCATGAAATTCAAAAACCTCATCAACAAGCTTGATCAAATCAAAGTTCTCAAGCTCAAGAAGCATTTCTCCTGATTCAACTTTTGCAATATATTCAAGATCACTTACCACTTGTATCATTCTATTAGTATTATTTTCAGCTTTTTTTAAAAATGACCTGTTAACTTCCAAATCCTCTAAACCACCTTCAAGCAATGAAAGTAAATATCCTTGAATATTAAATATCGGAGTCTTCAACTCATGGCTAACATTGCCAAGAAACTCCTTCCTGAACTTTTCATTTGCCTTCAACTGGTCGATCTCTGAATTCTTGTTCTTCATCCAGTAATCAACCTCCTGAGTTATTGTATCCAGGGGATTACGCTCCAACAATTCCTTCTTTAGATCCTTGTCCACATTTTTGGCCTTTCTGATAATTCTGTATATAGGCCTGATCCTATGAAAAAAATATGTCCTGATTACCTTTATAACAATCCCGTAAACAACGATAAACACCAGAAAGCCTGCTAAAACAAAAAAATACCACTCCTTGGGTATCCATGCAAGCGTAAAAAGCCATGATAATCCCACAAAAATCATGGAAAACAAAAATGCAACTGATAAAGAAAGACTGCCGGGTGAAACGTCCCTCATAGAACCAAATATTTTTTGAACAAAACTATTCATATTATCAAGCCCTAATGTTACCTCAGTATTAATCATTGCAATTATTCCTGAGGTATAATTAACGAATTCTTAATGCCTGATTTAAACTGACGTTAAAGGTAACAGCTTTTTTTGCATCGAATATAAATCAGTTGACAAGGTTTAAAACCAAATTGAAATTAAAATATCTAAAAAATGAAAAAAATTACTACCCGTTTAACTATTATGTCTTTTATGGTCCTGGCTTTTCTGCTGAATTCCTGCACAAAGGAATATGCTGATCCAAGCATGACATTCATTCCCAATGTAACATCTTCAGAAAATGTTATTGGAGAAGCAGTTTCTTTCAACATTAATCTTTTTGCAGAGGCTGGATTGGCATCACTGGAAATTAACAAGAACGGCTATGAATTCGATTCCCGAACTTTTGATAAATCAGAGTTAAACTTACTTTATAGCTTCAGCTACACAGTCGAAGACGATCTGGAAGAAGGTGAATTGGTAGAATTTGAATTTATCTTGGTTGATCAGCAAGATAAAAGTGTAAAAACCAATTATTCTATTCAGGTTAGCAGCAATCCTGTTCCTGTAAAGGTTGTCACGGACAAAAACTCATCCGGTATTGGAACGACTACCTGGGATAGGGATACTGTTTACATACTAGATGGTTTCTGTTTTGTAAATGATGGTCAGGTGCTCACCATTGAGCCAGGTACAATTATTAAAGGTAAAACCGGACAAGCGGAGGATGCATCAGCATTAATCGTAGCCAGGGGAGGAAAAATATTTGCAGAAGGAACAGCTTCAGCACCAATTATTTTCACTGCCGAAAGCGATAATATTCGTCCGGGTGAAATGATGGGAAGTAGCCTTGAGCCAAGCACCAACGGACTTTGGGGCGGGCTAATAATTCTTGGGAAAAGTATAACAAATAACACAACTAGTGACAAAGCCATCGAAGGAATACCTACCTCTGAAACCAGAGGACAGTATGGAGGAAATGATGACACTGATAATTCCGGGATACTCAAATATATATCAATTCGTCATGGAGGAACTCTTATTGGAGCTGAAAACGAAATCAATGGACTAACATTGGGTGCAGTTGGAAGTGGAACAACAATAGAATATATCGAGATTTTTGGTAATGCTGATGACGGAATTGAGTTTTTTGGATCAACAGTAAACACTAAGTATATTATTTCTGCTTACAATAACGACGACTCATTCGACTACGACGAAAGTTACAGAGGAAAAGGTCAGTTCTGGTTTGTATTACAGGATCCTAATGTCGGTGACAGGGTTGGAGAACATGATGGCGGTCCCAGTGATAATGAGTTTGGCGATCCATATGCTATACCTGAAATATACAATGTTACATACATTGGCAGAGGTGCTGAAGCCGGAACAAGGCTAATAACTTTCCGTGACAATGCCGGCGGTAAATATTTCAACTCCATATTCCTTAATCAGGCCAAAGGAATCGATATTGAATATATCGAGGGTTCAGACGATAGCTACTTGCAATTCTCTAATGGAAACCTGGAGATTGGAAATAACATCTTCTGGAATATTGCTGATGGAACAGCAGGAAAACTCTTTACCGTAGTTCCGGCTAAAGACAGCTACACTGTTCCTGCAGAATATCTTAGCACATTTGAAGCATATTTCACAACTGCAGGAAATACGGTTTCTGACCCTGGCGTACAATCCGACAACCCTGTCCCTACTGGAACAGTTACAGGGAATATGCATGCTTACCCTGGCGAATGGTTTGAGCAGGTGAATTATAAAGGTGCTTTTGCCCCTGGAAGTAGTAATTGGGCAAAAGGATGGACCTTGCTAGATAATGCAGGTTTGTTGAAATAATAAAATTGAACAAGCAACAAGGAGTAAAATAAACCAGTAATGTGAACCTGTTTTAGCGAAATGCTAGGGCAGGTTCTTCATGCATTTATAGTTTACCGGGAATTTAAATTGATGAAACACATATACATAATACTAATATTTCTTGTTGGATTTTATTATCCATTAATAGGACAAGAAAGGGGATTTTTGAGAGGAACTGTTACTGACCTGAATACAGGAGAAGAACTTATCGGAACAACCGTTGCTGTAGTAGGATCACCCAATGGAACGATCACCGATCTGGACGGTAATTTTTACCTCCCCCTGGAAGAAGGAGTCTATACTATAATGGTATCGTATATCTCTTATGAAGCCCAGTCTATAAACTCCGTAAAAATAATTAATGGCGAAACCAATATTCTTAATGTCCAGCTCAGCAGCACTACCACCGAGTTAGAAGAAGTCAGAATTGTTGGAGAATTTAAACAACGTACAGAAGCAGCTATGCAGGTGATGCAAAGAAAATCCGCCACTTTGCTTGACGGTATTTCATCACAACAGATGAGCGGACTGGGCGATAGCGATGCAGGAAGTGCCCTGAAAAGAGTAACAGGCGTTTCTGTGGAAGGAGGAAAATATGTATATGTGAGGGGATTAGGCGACAGATACACGAAAACATCCTTAAATGGGGCTGACATTCCAAGTTTAGACCCGAATAAAAACACAGTTCAAATGGACATGTTTCCAAGTAACCTGATTGAAAGCATGGTGGTGTATAAAACCTTTGCTCCAAACCTACCAGGCGATTTTACCGGAGGATATGTTGATATCGTAAGCAAGGATTTCCCCAATAAACTTACTTTGGCTTTCTCAGCAAACTTTGGGTTTAATCCTCAGGTGAGCTTCAATAAAGACTACCTCACTTACCAAACAGGTAAACTCGACTGGCTCGGAATTGATGATGGCATGCGCAAAATTCCAGAATTAGCCAGCGGTGATATTCCTGTGTATAATGGCTTGGATAATCCGGCACTAGACCTGATTACAAAATCTTTTAATAATTATATGGAGCCCCAAAAGGGCATGGCCATGATGAATCAAGGCTATTCATTTTCCTACGGCAATCAGATTCCTGTGGGAAAGGATGGTTCTCTTGGGTTAATATCCAGTCTAACATATAAAAACGAATACCGCTTCTATGAAGATGGAGAAACTGGCATTTATACCTTGGTTGGAAGCAACTCTGAATCACTCAACAACCAGCAACAATTCAAAGATAGCAAGGGAATTCATGATGTTCTCTGGGGAGCTATGTTAAGTTCAACCTGGAAAATAAACGCCGAGAATAAGATTGGTTTTACTGCTATTAGAAATCAAAGTGGCGAATCATCTGCAAGATATCAGGAAGGTGTCAAACCTTCTGATGATTACTTGCTCAAAATCCAGCAACGCACTCTGCAGTTCCTTCAGAGGGGATTCACCAATGGGCAAATAAAAGGAGAACATCAGCTAACTCAACTGAACAATATAAAAGCCGAATGGATGGGTTCTTTTACAAAAACAACACAATTGGAACCCGACCTGAGATTTTTTAATAATGATTACACGGTTTTACCTCAAGGGGATACCCTTTTTGCTGTGAGCCCCAACCTATATACTGTTCCTACTCGATACTATCGATCTATGCATGAATCAAATTTTGCCGCTAAGGCAGATTTTAATATGCCTTTCATTTTAATGGGCGAAAAAAGTAAATTCTCTTTTGGGAGCTCATACACTTATAAAGAAAGAGCATCAACTGAGAGAAATTTCGATATACGAGACCAAAATCAATCGTATAATGGGAGTATTGAAGACTATTTTAACGAATCCAATATTGGGTCAGTAGCCCCGGGATCATACGGTGTATATGTAAGTAGTTCCAAAAACACTGAGGGTATTAATAGCTACAATGGATCCCAAAAAGTCTTTTCATCTTATGCAATGGTGGACATTCCATTATGGCAAAACCTAAGGCTTGTGTCTGGTTTAAGACTTGAAAAAACCGACATTTTTGTGGAGAATCTTGTTAATAAATCACACAGTAAATATGATCAGGCAAACATCAATAATACGGATCTGCTCCCTTCAATAAATGTAATTTACAATATTCGGGAGCGCACCAACTTCCGACTTGCAGGATCTCGCACGATAGCCAGACCGGTTTTCCGGGAACTTGCCCCTTATGCATTTTATGATTTTCTATCCGGTAGGCGTAAAATAGGTAACCCAGATCTTAAAAGAGCATTAATTACCAATTTTGATTTTAGATATGAATTCTTCTTTGCCCCCGGTGAAATGATTTCTGCCAGTGCCTTTTATAAAGACTTCAAAAATCCTATTGAGCAGGTTGATAACCCTCAGGCAGTAAATGCTGAAATAACTTTCCAGAATGCTGAAAGAGCAAGAATTTATGGTTTTGAAATCGAACTGAGAAAAAATCTTGATTTTATTCCATTGTTAAAAAACTTTCAGCTAATGTTGAACGCTGCTTATGTGAAATCACTAGTGAGCATTGATAGCCTGGAGTTACAATCAATCAGAGCAACCGACCCCAGTCATCCTGATTACCGCGTAATGTTCGGTCAGGCTCCATATCTTGTGAATACTATATTAAGATATGACAACACGAAAATAGGCTTGCAGAGTAATCTGGGATTCAACCTAACAGGTCCAAGATTATATCTGGTTATTAAAGGAGGTACTCCTGATGTTTTTGAAAAACCATTCCCGGAGCTAAATTTCAACATCAGTAAAAAACTAGGAAAACATACCATAAAGCTTAAAATTGATAATATCCTTGACAGCTCTAATAATAAAATTTACACCTACAGGGATACTGATTACACCTTTGAACAGAACAATTATGGACGAGTTTTCTCCCTCACATATAGCTACTTGTTGGAATAATATTGGGAAATACAATCCCTTAAAATATCATAACTCCTTACAGAGTTGTGATTTCTGATTTACCACCTGCCCCGGTTAATAACCGGGGCTTTTTTTAGATTTTTTTTAAATTGGATATTTTTTGATGATTTCATTTGAACCATTGTTTTAGTTTATTGTTGTTTTCTAATTCGTATAAATTATTTATTCCTTTTGCTTCTCTTGTTGTTGGCGGAGTTAGAAATCCTTGGGTTGTTCTGGTTAAAGCATCTAAATAAAATAAGTCTTGGATGTATGGGTATCGTCTTTCCTCTAACTTCATTTCCCTATTACTTTTGCATTTTTGATATATAAACCTTTCGGTTAGTTGTAACTGTACAGTGAATTTAATATTTATTTCCACGGGTGTCCAATTAAATTTTTCAATTAACACTTAAAGGCAAATGCAAGTGGAAGAGCATCAACATGCAACTTTTCTGTTTATAAATAACTATATATTAATAGCTTAAAAAAGTTTAACAAAAAATCTTCTGGACACCAGTGATATCTATTGGTAAAAAAAAAGCCGCTCTTTATAGAAGCGGCTTGCATTTTTGACGGTGATAAGCTATGCTATTTATTCAACAAAACTTTATTTATAATCCTTTTCGCCTATTTTATTCCCTGAGCTATCATACATAATCCAAGTACCAGACTTTTGACCCTTAGTATATGTCATATCATATCTCAGCACACCATTTTCATCCCATATATACCATTTGCCATCTTTAATATTATTGCTATAGCGAGCCTCAGCAGTCTTAACACCTTTTTCAGAATAAGTAATCCAAAGACCATCCATTAATCCAGCCTTAAATGAACGCTGCTCTTTGCGACTCCCGTCCTTATAAAAATAAATAACCAGACCGTTCTTCAGGCCATTCAATATTGACATTTCTGTTTTCACCTGGCCGTTATCATAATACTCCATATATGTTCCACTGAACAATATTTGGGCCTTATCATAATAACGTCCATCATCACCTTGCAAAATTTGCGCAGATAAAGTCAATGGAAAAATTAATGCAAATAAAAAAAGATACTTTTTTGTCATATCAAATTATTAATCAATTTTCAAATAATGAATACATTAAGCTAACAAAAAAAAGATAGCCAATGGAATAAAGGCTACCTTTTTCATTATAAGATAGAGATAAAAATATGTTATTTATCTCGTTAGCTGAACTTTCAGTACTTTCTGTTCACCACCATCCAACTTTAGCTCTTTCAAGCTATTGGAGTTATAAGAAATGAGGGAAACTTCAAGTTTATATTTTCCGGGCTCCAGGCCTAAAAACTCAAATTGACCATCCAAATCAGTAAACACACATTTTTCAATTCCTTCAACTTTAACCAGTGCTCCTGCCAGAGTCTCTCCTGTCTCATTATCAATTACCTGTCCGGCAATTACCGGTGCAGTGCTTTTAAGTTTTTCACTGTCTTTTTTTGCTATAGCTCCTAGTCCCAAACTTAAAGAAATAAGAATAATAAGTACCTTTTTCATCTTCTGTATATTATTTTACAGAAGCAAAAATCCAAAGTTATCTTGAGACCTCCTTGTGTATTGATCTGCACCACCTTTCCCCCAT
>CAYUNU010000139.1:0-8331 GCA_964446195.1 uncultured Porphyromonadaceae bacterium
TTTGAAGATAGGAAAAATCTTGGGCTAAAGCCCGCAATCATTTGTGGTCCATCTAACCCTGAGCTAAAGCACAGGGCAATTGAATAACAATTTAACTACAATGAAAGGGTCCCCGCTGCGCGGGGCAGGCTATCCCGGACAGAGCGCAGCGAAGACCCGGGACCTCCCCGAAATAAACCGTAGTCACAATACACCACATCAAAAAAGCCCCACATTTGTTCCACTTATTTTGAAACTATTAATATCTTTACCTTGGATTTATTACTAAAAGGAAGACTTGTCAAATACAAGCAAAAAAACCTTGGAAATGTCAAGTTGAAAAAAGCTATCGAAAAGTGGCTCCGAAATCATCAATTAATCTAAAAATGAACAGACTGGTAATTAATAATATTCTGACTATCAAATCGTTGTTAAATGAACTCGAACTTGAAAGGGCTTCATCATTGTTCCTTCAGCTACAAATGCGAGAAAAGGAAATTCCTGAGTATTCTAAAATCATAAATCACTTAAAAGAGCTGATTATTGATTACGAGAAGAAACACTGGTCAGATGATGATAGAATTACTGATGAGCAAATTAAAGAAAGTGATCTGGCGGAATTAATTGTAGAAGCCGAAAACGAATTCTATTTCAATCGCAAAAAGATGATTCGTGCTCATCTAAAAAAACAGGGATTATCCCAAAATAATCTAGCTCAAATACTTGGACATCGAAAGTCATATATGAGTGAGCTAATTAATGGTTTACGACCTTTTTCAAAAGATGATATCATTATCCTAAATCGCCTATTCAAAATCAAATTGGAGAAATTGATTCCTACCTTTATAAAGCAGGAAAAGGCTTTAAGCATAAATCAAGTATTGGTCAACCTTAACAAACAGGATTTACTCCTATCTAACAAAGACCTAATTTCCGGCTAAAGCCCGCAATCATTTGTGCTTCTCGCAACATGCAACCCTGATCCTACCTGGCTGCAAATTGGTTTGTAGTTTGATTATAAACAATTGCACAACTTGTTTGTTCAACTTTCAAACATATATCATGAACAAACTAATTGCAATAATCATGTTATTAATACCATCTACGATCCAGAATCAGTCTGATATAATATCTCAATTTGAAAAAAGCGATAAGGATATCCGCTGGTACACTGTCAATGATGGGGTTATGGGAGGTCTATCGAAAGGAATTTTCCAATACACCGAAAATGGAACAGGAGTTTTCAAGGGAGATCTTTCACTCGACAATAATGGTGGGTTTTCATGGCTTAAGGCTGTAAATCAAGACATGGATCTTAGAGGATCGGAAGGAATAAACATCAGGATAAAAGGAGATGGCAGAAAATATGCGCTTACTCTTAAGAATCCCGATAGGCAAAGAGTGATGTATTTTGCATCGTTTTTCGAAACCAAAAATGGTGAATGGGAAGAAATCTCTCTGCCAATAAAAAGTTTCAAGGGCTACTTCTACGGCCAAAACGTAAACGCCGTATCCTCAATGAATGAAGAAAAAATGAAAGAAATTGGAATTATCCTCCTCGACAAAAAACCAGGACCTTTTGCACTGGAGATTGATTGGGTGAAGAAGTTTTAGATGAAGAATGTTGCACTATTATTCCTTGCGCCAATTTCACCAGTTCCGTTAATGATCGTTGAAATACCTGACAATAAGGAACATCGGTAAAGGGGAAGATTTCAGGCTTCAGGATTATCACCCCAAAAACAGCAACCCGCAACGAATACAAATATTCAAAAATTTTGTATTTTTATTTCCATTCCAAAACCGTTAAACAGACTTTATGAAACTTATTTTCTCACCCAAGTTAAAATCTACTTTAGCTTTTGGTCTAATCCTGATATTGCTTTCTGTGGGATGCAACAAGGAAGATGATATTGATCCGCCAGTCATAACTATTTCTACTGGTGAAATTATTGCTGAGAGTACAATAGGAGCAGCAGGTGGTACCCTTGAAGGTGGTGACCTGCTTGTGGAGGTTCCTCAAGGTGCCTTCTCTGCAGAACAAAAAGTAAATATAAGCAGGCTTGAAGCAAATGCTTTTGGGACTGATCAGTTGACTGATGTGTGGTTCGTGAATAATCTGCCTTCGGAAATTAAGAAGCCGATCAAGATGAGGCTAAAAGGAATTGTTCCTGTAGAGGGATTTGCCCTGATGTTTGGGGAGGTGGTTTTTTCCCCTTCACTAAACGGACAGCACATAGCCTACAGGCGTTTTGATTATATTGAAACTGAGGATGGTATTGAAATCGAACTACCTGTTCTGGCATCAATGAAAACAGGAAACATTGACCTGAATGATTTTGATTATTCTGCAGGAGTAGTTGGTGTTTCAAATACAACAGCTATAATTGGCGAACCCGATTTATTAGTAGAAAGCCCGCTTTTCAGGATAACCTGCCCGGCAGATAAGTTCAATGAGGCCGGGATGTTACTTGGCTATTTGGAAAATGCTTTCCATACATACACCGCCGAACCGCGTAACCTGAGTTTCGAAGGAAGAACCAAATGGCCAATGGAAATTACCATGGCACCTATGGGTTCCGATAAGTACGGAGCTTTCGCAGCTTCGATTTCCGGGCCAAACAGCGCTTCAATAACTATAAATTCCCAGATTGCAAATAATCCTGTGGAGTTGAAAACTACTGCCGCTCATGAATTTATGCACTTCTACCAATACCTGCGGGATCCACGAGGGTCGTATTCCAAAGCCAAATTTGAAGGAAATAACTTGTGGGTTGATGAAGCTGTAGCAGTTTTCTGTGAAGAAATTTTTGCCGGACCAGACTATATCTCCGCGGTTAGAAAAGATCGGGAATTCCTTAGTTTCAGAGGCGGTTTTAATAAACCTGTTGAAGATGCACAGAATTTTGGATACGGAATGTCGAGTATGATAAAATACCTGCTGAACTATAAAAACCCGTCCATGATCAGTACAATCTATACTGAGCTGGCAGCCGATGAAACTCCGGGAAACGCAATACAAAAAGCCGTCGGTCAGGAATACAAGGATTGGTGGCCCGCATTTATGTCATTTTATTCCATGGGTAAGATCCATAAGGATATACAGCCGGCTATTTTACAAGCCAATAAATCTGAAGCATTTAAAATAGAATCTGAAGCTGACTCGCTGCATGAAAACAAAAGGGAATATGCTCAGTTGCAATCTGTTGTTTATCAATTGTCTGTAAAAATGGATGATCTTACGGATCTTCACCGACTGGAGGTTACAACCGATCCGAAAGAGGACGTTAGTATACTGATATTAAAACAAAATCCCGATGCAATTGAAGTCGCCGGTCAAGGTATATCTAAAGCCAGTACAGGTAATCTGAAAGAAATAGTTGATGATGGATTTTCAAATTTCTATATCATTGTTTCCAATCTTGAATATGGACCTGGCAAAACTGATAAAAGACAAATTGAAACTCAGATACGCCTTGTTTCCACAGCATCCTTAAAGATTTCCTTTATAGCCGGATGTGAAACAAAAACCTTTGAAAATGATGAACTTATTTCTACTGAATATGTTCTGAGCACATATAACTCAATTGATATTCCTCTCACCATAGATGGTACTAATATGAGCGGTGTTTGGAACAGTATCCCCGAAGGAAACTCATCTTATCCAAACCTTCATTCAGGAACAGTCCAACTCACCATCAATCCTGATAATACGGTTAGTTTTATGCTTTCCAGCAATGTTGTAACTTCCAATAACTGGAAGATCTCATATCAGATCAACGGCTCCAGTATTCCAAATGTCTCTCTGAAAAATTACGAGGGATCCCCTTCATATGTAGGCATGTTCTCACGAAGGGTAGAATTTCCAAATGGCGACTACATAAAATCCACAGGGCCTCCGTTCAGAAATATCGGCGGGCAGGAAGGATATATTTCATTGCTATTGAATTAGAGGAGATAAAAACGGGAGGTTAGTGAAGGTTTATTAGGGTTTATATTGGTTTATATTGGTTTAAGGTGTTTAGGGCGCTTAACGTGAGAAAGTCCCCTAAGGAAATTGCTCTCCTTCCTCTTCCTATCATGCTCCTGAATACTCCTCCTTAACCTTAGATCCTGTATTATTTCCATTGCTCTGATCAAAGCCTTATCCGTCAAACCTTCCTAGGGCAAAAACTCGTGTTAAAGTATTCAGCTTCTTGTCTATTACACTCAGAAGCAAAATCTTATCATATGTTGATAAAAAAACCAGTCTTCCTTTTTTCTTGCTATTAATCAAAATATTACTTTTTTTTATAACAAAACAGTTAATCAAATGGAACAAAGAATACTTGAAAGCAAGGAATTGGATCTTATATTGGATGAGATTAATGATGCATTAGACAAGATCAGGATAAAATACAATCTGAAAAGTCTGGAGTTGGGGGATACTAAATACAATGCATTCTCATTTGTAGCAAAATTGGAGGGCTCAATAGATAGTGAGCTGGAAAGTAATTTCAAAAAGCACCAAGCCGAGTATTTTGCCCAGATTAATGGACTGCCAATAGATTTCATAAATCGTGAGTTTCATTCCGGTGGTTTAACCTATACCATTGTCCAGTTGGAACCACGTAATAGAAAATATCCGATCATAGTTCATTGCAAACAAAAAGACCAGTCTTATAAATTTTCAGTTGCGGAAATAAAGAAAGTTCTTGGATAGCGACAAAATGTTTCTCCCAATGAAGACTATTGCTGAAATTTTCCCCACAATTATTTTTAAATTTGAAAATCAGGATTAATTATTTGAAACAACACCTCATTTTTGACTATAACTATGTTTAAAACAAAAACTTACGTCGACAGAAGACAGGTCCTTAAGGAATCATTAAAATCAGGATTAGTATTATTATTGGGACACGAAGAAGCTCCCATGAATTATAAAGACAACCCCTACCACTTCAGGCAGGATAGTACATTTTTATATTATTTTGGAATATCCAATGCTTCCCTGGCCGGCGTGATTGATATTGACAACGACAAAGACATTATTTTCGGCGATGAGAATAGTATCGACGACATAGTATTTATGGGCCCCTTGCCAACGATCAAAGAACGTGCGTCTCTATGTGGTGTTAATGATACCCGTCCATTTAAGGAATTGGATAGCTACATAAAAAGCGCGATCAACAAAAAGCAACAAATCCATTTTATTCCTCTTTATCGCGGCGAGAGTAAAATTATGCTGATGGAGCTTACCGGGATAATGCCCAAAGATGCTGAAGCGAAGGCCTCAATCGACTTGGTAAACGCCATTATTAAGCAACGTGAGTATAAAACTGACGAGGAGATTGAACAAATTGAGCAAGCCGTTGATGTTACTGTCGATATGCATGTTGCTGCCATGAGAATTGCACAACCCGGCATGACAGAAGCTGAAGTGGCTGCAGAAGTTCATCGTGTAGCACTGGCAGCAAATGGAAATATTTCCTTTCCCATTATCGCTACCATCAATGGCCAAGTACTTCATAACCACTACCATGGAAATATTATCAAAGAAGGTGATTTATTCCTGATTGATGCCGGTTATGAAAATCAGATGGGCTATGCAGGGGATCTATCCAGCACCTTCCCTGTAAGCAAAACCTTTACCAGTCAGCAAAAAGATATTTACAACATGACCTTAGCTGCCCACCATGCTTCTATTGAAGCTTTGGGTTTAGGCCTTCCCTTTCGGAATGCACATGTAGCTGCTGCAAGGGTTGTTGCCGAGAGCATGAAAGGTCTGGGCTTATTCAAAGGAAGTATTGATGACATAGTTGAAACCGGAGCCTATGCAATGTTCTTCCAATGTGGGACAGGCCATATGATGGGCTTGGATATACACGACATGGAGAACTATGGCGAGGTATATGTTGGATATGACGGCAATCCCAAAAGCACAATCTTTGGATACAAGTCATTACGACTGGCTAAACCTCTTCAACCCGGTCATGTATTCACCATTGAACCTGGGATATATTTTATTCCTGAACTGATGGACTTATGGCAAGGCGAAAACAGGTTTAAAGAATTCATCAACTACGACAAGCTACAAGCCTACCGTAATTTTGGTGGTATCAGAAATGAAGAAGATCTGGTGATGACAAAAGATGGTGCCAAAATTCTTGGCAAGAAGAAACCCATGACCATTGAAGAGGTGGAGGCTTTGAGGAGCTAAGTCATTTACTGCCTAGCATACTAATAAACTCACTAGGTGTATTCCCCGTTATTTGCTTAAATACCCTGTAGAAAGTTGATCGTGATTTAAATCCCGATTGCTCGATTATTGATTCAATAACAAAATTTTCAGGTATTTTCGATAACAGTATTTTACTTGTTTCAATACGTTGCTCATTTATAAAACAATAGAAATTGTCGTAGCCTGCATCTTTTATTACCTGGGTAAATTTATATTTTGAAATATCTAGCTGGCGTGCTGTTTCGTCCAATGAGATGTCGGGGATCAGGAATAATTTTTTTGCTTTAAATTGATCGATTAAGTTTTGTGTCTCAAGGCTATTCAATGTGAATGGCTCTTTAGTATAGCTTTCAAAAATTGGTGCAAGATCCTTTTGTATCATAGCGTGGATCACAAAAAAGAAGGCATAAATAATCTGGAAAGGAAAGCCAAGAATTAACATAAAGTTTAACTTATATATTCCCAACAGGGCAAAACCTTCGAAAAACCCCTGCAATAACATGATTACAACGACCCACTTGATCCATATACCATTATAATAGGAGATCAATGAATCGTTGTTTTTTATAATCCCCAGATATTTTTGATATAGTTTAAATACTAAAAAGGAATAAACTATTGCCTGCCCAAATGACATGATACGGCAGCTTATAGCTAATACATTGTGATGCAAGCTATTCTCCCAAACCATTTTCATCGTCGATTTCAAAGTTTCATTGCTTTGCCCTGCTATTTCATTGGCATGTCCAGGAACAAAAATCAGAGTGAGCACAATACTGAGAGCCATTGGAAGAAAATGCCACAAATCACTTTTTGTCAAACTTTTATTCCTACTCGAAAGTTTTTTTAGATACAAATAGGTAAGTGGTATAAATGTAACTTTTAATGTCCCTGTAAGAAATGCCGACCATGAAATATCAATATTAAACATGAGCAATGCGGGCCCTAGCGAAAGAACAGCCTTTAAAAAAAGAGCCATGTACATGTATGATAATTCTTTTCGATGATGAATTCTGCTAACAAGAAAGAGAAGAATAGCAAACATCAATTGAACTATCAATAAAACTAAAAAAAAGAAAGCCGCCTTGGAATTCATGAATCTTGTATTGTTAACACAAAAATGCGTAAATATCCACCATAAGTCAACAAACTCGACCATGCATTTTTAAATTTTACATTTTCACATTGGATAGTTTTTCTCTCCCATCCTGATTTAATAGGACTTCCATTATGTAGAGAATCAGAGTCTTAAATAGCTCTTCTGTTTATTGGGACAAATAATTAACCCAATGGGACATCAAAAAATTGATTTGACGAAGCTTAATTCCGAATTTTAAAAACAAGAACCACTAAAATCCAATAAAATGAACTCACATCAAGCTAAAACAAAGCAAAGCAGTAAATGGCACAATTTTCAAATCCTGCCAATTTTATTATTTACAATATGTCCAATGATTTTTTGCAGTTGCGACAAAAACGATGACGATCTTACCACCGGTGTCGAATATTCCAATCCCGACTATTGGGTCTCATTACCCACAGCCAGTAAAAATGTGGATGTCTTTTATGTGTATCCTACGGTAAGCAGCAATATCAATGGGGCAATGGATATTGATAATGATGAAGAACGGGCTCTGGCAAAAGGCATATTTGATGCTCAGGCCAGTGTATTTGAATTGGATGCCAATGTATTTGCTCCCTATTATCGTCAGATGTCAACCAAGGTTGATATGTCGGGCGGGGGTCTTGCAACCGACACCGATGAGTTTAAACAAGGAGCTGTTGATGTGGAAGATGCTTTCGAATATTTCATTGAAAATTTGAATGATGGACGCCCATTTATCATCGCAGGCCATAGTCAGGGAACCATGGCCTTGATAGAGCTGATAAAAAACCGTTTCGGTAATGATGCAGATCTACGTACACGCTTGGTAGCAGCCTACCTGATTGGCTATACAGTGACCAACGCCGACCTTTCTGAAGCAGAATTAACTGCCGCACAAAATGCCACGGATGTCGGGGTAGTTATTTCATACAATACACAGTCACCAACTTCGGCTGGCGGCCCTATGTTAATGACTGGAGCAAACTGCATCAATCCACTTAACTGGAGAACCGATGGCGAATATGCC
>CAYUNU010000140.1:0-8331 GCA_964446195.1 uncultured Porphyromonadaceae bacterium
TATCAGGAGGAATTATTCCCATGGTCCTGATTTGTATAAAAGGGAAATAACACCTGAAAGCACTGTTTTTGATGAATATGGCATAGGGCACTCGAAGGGTTCAGCAGCAGCTTTTCACATGACCAGGATGCATCATCCATTGAAGGGGGCTGATCTTAATGAGATTATTGCTTATCCATCACCAACGGTTGATGAAGGAGAATTAGCAATTTTGAAGGGAAGGATTGATGATCTCAGGAAAAAGGGTTTGGATTCTTTTGGATTTATGCAGATGACAGTTTGGGAAGCCTCATGGTATCTGCGGTCAATGGATGAGCTGATGATTGATATGATGATGGAGGATGAAAGGGCTACTGTTATTCTGGATAAGCTAACAGAGTTTGCTATTGCAAAAGCTACAACTTATACAAAAGCCGGAGCTGATATTTTGTCTCTGGGCGATGATATTGGTACACAGAGCTCCACAATGATGGATGTTGGGTTTTGGGAGAAGTGGCTAAAACCACGGCTTGCAAAAGTCATTGAGGCAGCAAGAGATATTAATCCTGATGTTCTTGTTTTTTATCATTCCTGTGGCCACGTAACACCATTCATTGATCAGCTTATTGAAGTGGGGGTGGATATTCTTAATCCTATACAACCGGAAAGCATGGATTTTGATGAGATTTATGAGCAGTTTGGCGATAGGCTTTCTTTCTGGGGGACTCTGGGTACACAAAAGCTTTTGCCTTTTGGGACCAAGCAGGAAGTTTATGAAGCGACCTTATCCAGGTTGAAGAAATGTGGACCCAAAGGCGGTATTGTTATTGGGCCGACACATATTGTTGAACCCGAAGTGCCTTGGGAGAATCTTATGTCAATAGTTGAGGGAGCGAAGAACTTTGGTGGAAATTTTTGATACTTGAATCTCTTCCTTATTTACTGAATACATAACATACAGTTCTTTACCCACTACTACTGATGATGGGTATTCAAATCCAGTATCCTTATAACGGCCTTCAAAAAGTGCTGGCTGAGCTCCGCTTCTGATTATAAATACCTTATTGAAATTGAGGCCATCCACTGATAGGGATAGAGCCAGGGGATCTCTTGGATAAAGAGGCCCATCTGCATGGCCGTTATTTCGTATGTTGCTGATAATGTAAACTGTACCATCAGGTAGAGTGCCCGCATTTGATCGTGAGGGAGCATCGGGAAAGTTGCTTCTTACAGGCTCAGACCAACTCTCTCCATCATCTTTACTAAAAGAAGAGTAGTTATAGCCACTCCTGCTGAGATCCCTGTAAATTCTCATCCAGGTTTTGTCGGACAGCTGCCATCCATAGGTAGGCTCACACATAATATGGCCGTCTTCAGCAATGGGTCGGGTTTCATAATTTAGAAAATCCCAGGAGGGAAAGGTCTCGGGCTTTTTTAAATAGTCATTAATTTTCCCTGCCAAACTGCGGTAGATCTCATCTTTTATCAAAGTGTAAAAAGCCTCTCCATCCAGATTGATTATTACCGGATCTTCATATAGCCAGAAGATTGGTCCCAAAGATCCATTTTTCCTAAGCTCTCTTGCCAGTCGACCCAGCCCTTTTTGCCCTGGAAGATAAAGGCATTCTGCAATAAGAAATAATCGATCATCTATCCTGGCATAGCCATTGGCATTTAAGCAAACTCCATCCGATCTTTTGCTGTTTATAGTGTCGTGGTTTTTTAGTACCGTAAATGGAAGCGCAGGGAAAGCCTCCTCAAACGGAGTCCAGCTTTTGCCCTTATCGGCAGATAGTCTCATCAATACTTTTTGTCCGGGTGAGTCCTCATCCCTCGGGGCATTGCTCCATGTAGCTACCAGCATACTGTTCCAAAAAGTGATATGACTGTGGTGTGAGTATGTTCCTATTCCATCATTCATTTCCTCGGGTCTTAACAGGCTATAGGTCTCTACTTCTAAAATAGGAAAGCCCAAATCGATCCTGTTAGAATCGGGGCTAGCATGCCAGAATACGACTGGGTTTTTAGGAATTTTGATATTTTTAGAATCGATGGAGTTGTTGCAGCTACAAAGTATAAAAGCAAAAATAATTGAAATGCCAAGACCAAAATGAAGAAATAGTTTGGAAAATGTTGCCTTAGGAATCATGCTGATAAAATTATAATAATTATTATTCATAAGATAACTTTCCCCATTAACCTGAAGTTAACCAGCCATTAACGCAACTTTTCGTTTTTATGAGATATTTTTGTTTCGTAATGATGAGCAAAGTATAATGGCAAAGGTTTTAAAATATGGTTTAATGTTTCTTGGTTTCCTTCTAGGTTTCCAACATTTGACTCTAGGGCAGGAGGAAGGTAGGTTGAAAAGTTTGGAAGAGCTCAGACAGCTTGGACGAGGCCATGTGGCCATTGATGAAAAGGAGCGTTTTATATTTCAAGAACTACCCGAACTACCTGAAGTGCCTGAGGTTGCAGTTTTCCCTTTTGGCAAATATTATGGCACTACTAATTTTAAAATTTCGAAAGAGCTTGATGAGCTTAGTCTTTCAAAGAAATTCACATTTAATGTTGAAGACAAGTACACTTATCTTAGTTTAACATTAGTAGGAGAACTTAAAGAAGGCAGTTTGAAAATTATACTATTCAAGCCTGATCATCAATTATTAAAAGAGATTAAATTTGTTCCAAATCAAAATCAAACATGGTTTCAGACGTATTCTCTGGAAGATGTTGATGGACAGGGCTTCAATGGTAAATGGACTGTTGAATTGTCCTGTAGTCAGGCCAGCGGTTACTACCAGTTTGTTTCCTCCTCAAGGTAAGTCAGAGTGGTGAATGGTGTTTTTATTCTTAATTTTTTGTAATCTCCAAATTCACAAAACTCCTGAACTCTTTTTTCCCCAATTATCCAACTTTTAGTACATTGTAGAGCAGAAATTATTCATAATTTCCGAACTAAAACGATTCACTAAACTAGAGATTTGATATGTCCAATTTTATTGCTGAAATGGTTGGCACCGCTTTGTTGGTGCTTCTGGGTGATGGAGTGGTGGGGGGTGTTGTTTTAAAAGGATCCAAGGCTGAGAACAGTGGTTGGATAGTAATTACTGTTGGTTGGGGCTTAGCTGTAGCAATGGCAATATATGCTGTTGGCAGTGTCAGTGGGGCTCATATTAATCCGGCCGTAACGCTTGGGCTTGCTGTTAAGGGCGAGTTTGCCTGGGCTTTGGTTCCAACATATATTGCAGGCCAGATGCTGGGAGGGTTTATTGGAGCAGTATTGGTTTGGCTCCATTACCTACCTCATTGGGGAAAAACAAAGGATCAGGCCACAAAGCTTGGGGTATTTGCAACCGGCCCGGCCATCAGGTCCTACTGGGCCAATTTGCTAAGCGAGATTTTCGGAACCTTTGTTTTGGTTTCTGCCATTCTTTCCATCGGTGCGAATGAATTCACAGAAGGTTTGAACCCATTAATTGTAGGCTTTCTCATTGTTGCTATTGGCGTATCTATGGGAGGCACAACAGGGTATGCCATTAACCCGGCTCGTGATCTTGCTCCCAGGATTGCCCACGCCCTATTGCCAATTGCAGGTAAGGGAGGTTCCGATTGGCGCTATAGCTGGGTTCCTGTTTTAGGCCCTGTTCTCGGAGGGATTTATGGTGCACTCATGTACAGAGCTTTGTTTGATCAAATTTATGGCGGTTTGTTTTTTGTTGTAAGTGCTGTGATAATATTTATAACCATTATGGCAGTTACTAAACAGTTATCTGCTGATAAGAAAACGGATTAAATTATTTATGATGGGAAAAAAATATATCCTGGCTCTGGATCAGGGGACAACAAGTTCAAGATCGCTGTTGATAGATAGAGATGGTTTGATTAAGTCGATTGCTCAAAAAGAATTTACCCAGATATTTCCACAGCCTGGCTGGGTTGAACATGATCCTGAGGAGATATGGAGATCACAATGGGAAACAGTTGAAGAATTACTCTCCAATGCCTCTGTTGGATTTGATGAAATTGCGGCCATTGGAATCACTAATCAACGGGAAACCACTATTGTTTGGGACAAAAAAACCGGCAAGGCAATATATAATGCTATAGTTTGGCAAGATAAGAGAACAGCTCCTATATGCGAAGACCTCAAAAGGAGAGGATTGGAAGACTATGTTAGGAGTTCAACCGGGCTGGTTATCGACTCCTATTTTTCGGCAACCAAAATTGCCTGGATCTTAGATAATGTTGAGGGATCCAGAGAAAAAGCTGAGAGAGGAGAACTGCTTGTTGGGACAGTTGATACCTGGCTGGTATGGAAATTGACTGGAGGCAAATCACACCTAACAGATTATACTAATGCCTCACGGACTATGTTGTTTCATATTGAAAAAATGGAATGGGATAGTACCTTACTGGATGCTTTAAAAATTCCATGCATAATGCTTCCTGATGTTTTGCCTTCTGCTTCGGATTTTGGAACATTGGAAATTAATGGGAATGATATTCCGATCTGTGGCCTGGCAGGTGATCAGCAGGCAGCTTTATTCGGACAAGCCTGCCTTGAGCCGGGGATGGCGAAAAACACCTATGGAACAGGATGCTTTATGCTTCTTAATACAGGAGCAAAAATGTATAAGTCGGAAAGCGGTTTAGTTGCAACTTTGGCATGCTCCACCACCAATAAACCAGAATATGCCCTTGAGGGAAGTGTTTTTATTGCCGGGGCGGCGATCCAATGGCTTCGCGACGGGCTCAAGATTATCAAAAGTGCTCCTGAGTCTGAGAATCTTTCTAATGAAGTGAAGGGGGCGGAGGATGTTTTTGTTGTTCCAGCATTTGCCGGTTTGGGTGCTCCTTACTGGGATATGTATGCCAGGGGAGCAATGTTTGGATTAACACGGGATACATCTATAGCTCATATAGTTAAAGCCACTTTGGAATCTTTAGCCTATCAAAGCAAGGATGTGCTGGAGGCAATGAAAAAGGATTCCGGACTTGAGCTGAAGAGTCTGAAAGTAGATGGAGGCGCTGTTGTTAATAATTATTTGATGCAGTTTCAGGCTGATATTTTGAATGTTCCGGTTGAGCGCCCGGAAGTTGTAGAGACAACAGCTATGGGTGCGGCCTATCTGGCAGGTATACAGATTGGATGGTGGACAAAAGATGATATCGCTACTGGAAGGAAGATTGAAAGGATGTTCGAACCCCAAATGGATGAAGATAAACGACAATCTCTATACAAAAAATGGAAAGAAGCCGTTCGTCGTACTATGAACTGGAGTGATAAATAAACAAATAATGACACGAAAAAAAAGAATAAAGGCTCTGGATCAGCAATTCGACCTTTTAATAATTGGAGGCGGGGTTACAGGAGCCGGCATCGCGCTGGATGCAGCCTCACGGGGGTTAAAAACAGTATTGGTTGAGAAAGATGATTTTGCATCAGGAACATCCAGCCGATCCACCAAACTGGTGCATGGTGGCTTGAGGTATCTGAAGCAACTGGAGATTGGCCTTGTGAGTGAAGTTGGTCGCGAAAGGGCCATTGTACACAAGAATGCTCCACATCTGGTCATCCCGGAAAAAATGCTGATGCCCCTCATCAAAGGGGGTACATATGGGAAAATATCAACAGCCCTGGGATTAACTGTTTACGATATACTTGCCGGTGTAAGGAAGTCTGATCGCAGAGCAATGCTGTCAAAGGAGGAAGCCCTGAAAGCCGAACCACTTCTCAAACCAGAGAATCTCGTAGGAGCTGGATTCTATTCGGAATACAGGACGGATGATGCCCGACTGACAATCGAGCTGATTAAAGCTGCCGGTAGATATGGTGCTGTTTGTTTAAATTACGTGAAGATGACGGAGTTTATTATACAGGACGACAAACTATGCGGGGGTGTATGTTATGACTTTCTGGGTAAAGAGGAGCTTTATATCAAAGCAAAATATGTTGTTAATGCAGGAGGCCCCTGGGTAGACGAACTAAGGGAAATGAATAATTCCCTTAGCAACAAAAGGCTACACCTAACTAAGGGAGTACATCTTGTTATCCCTCATGAGAAAATGCCAGTCAATCATTCAATATATTTTGATGTTCCAGATGGACGGATGATTTTTGCAATCCCACGAGGCAACAAAACCTATATTGGAACTACTGATACTGATTATAAGGGCAGTCTGGATCGTATCGTTTCTACTGAGGCAGATGCATTATACCTGATTAAGTCGATTAATGACACATTCCCGGATATTAGTATTAAACTTGAAGATGTAGAAACAAATTGGGCCGGATTGAGACCACTTATTCATCAGGAGGGTAAAACCGCTTCTGAGATTTCCAGAAGGGATGAGATATTCGAAGCAGACGACGGCCTGATATCTATAGCTGGCGGTAAGCTGTCGGGGTACAGGAAAATGGCAGAGAAAACAGTAGATCTGATTGTGAAAAGATATAATAGAGATACCGGGGAAAAGTTACCAGGGTCAAAAACAGAAAATTTATTTCTACTTGAAGATCATTTAAAAGAAGAAGATCTGGTTTCTTATAAATCTGAAATAGAAGACCGTCTGGAAAAAATGGGCATCAGGAAAGAAAATGCGGAATACTTGATCTCAAACTATGGTAAACAGACAGATAAGATACTTGATCTGGCAATAAAATTTAAGGGAAAGGACAGCGAAGAAAAATTACTTAGATCTGAGCTTAGTTTTTCCTTGGAAAAAGAATCTGTGACAAATCCAGTTGATTTCTTCGATCGCAGAACAGGTAGGCTGTATTTTGATATTGATTCCGTCATGAAATATAAGAATACCGTGATAAATGATTTGCTTAAATATTTTTCATGGAGCGAAAATCAAAGAAAAGAAGAAGAAGTCCTCCTCGACCAGAAAATTTTTGATGTAACTCATTTTTTCACCCGAGATTTCACGTAGAGTCGCATATTTGTGTCTCTATCCCAATTTTTTGTTTTCAAGGCTGTCGTAGAATTTTTTTTTGTAGCTATCGCCGATTGGGATTAATTCTTCCCCGATGCGGATACGGTTGCGTGAAATGCTTTCTATCTTATCGATTGCTACCATAAAGGACTTGTGTATTCTCATGAAGTTGGAGGCGGGTAGTAATTCTTCGAGTTTGCTGAATTTTTGAAGAGTCATTATTCGTTCATCAGGAGTATTTATTCTTAAATAATCTCCCTGGCCTTCGATGAAAAGTATATCATTAAAAAACACTTTTTGAAGTTTGTTGCCCGTCTTCACAAAGATGTATTGTTCAATAGAATTGCTGATGGTAATGTTTTCTTCAACTATCTCAACACTATTTTTTAGCATTATTTTGTTGTACACCTTGTTAACAGCCTTGATGAATCTCTCAAAAGAGAAAGGTTTTAACAGATAGTCTGCTGCATCCAATTCAAAGCCTTCGATGGCGTAAGAATCATAGGCGGTGGTGAATATAACTTCCGGTTTATCTTTTAATACTCTAAGAAGTTGCACACCAGTTAAAGCTTCCATCTGAATATCCAAAAACATCAGGTCAATTTTATTGTGTTTGATGAAATCTATTGAATCTACGGCATTATCAAAAGTTTTTACCAGCTTCAAGAAGGGAACTTTGCCAATGTAATCTGATATTATATCCAGGGCTAATGGTTCATCATCAATTGCCAAACAGCGGACTTCCATAGTTTATTTTTTTTTAATAGGATTACTTAGCAATTCCAAATTTACAACATATTGATCAGACTCATTAAGTATGTTTAGTGAATGACTACCCGGATAAATCAATTCAAGTCGTCTGGTAATATTTTTAAGCCCAATGCCTCCTGATTCATTACCATTTTCTTGTTTTGCGAGAGTATAATTAGCTACCATGAAATTCAGCTTGGTATCTTCAATTTTGATTTTAATGGTTATCCCGGGAGTTTTCACTCTCTTTTTGCCATGCTTGAAGGCATTTTCTACGAAGGATAGGAGGAGCATCGGGGGGATCATCATGCCATCCGGATCTCCTTCGATGTTGAATGAAATGAATTCGGGATCCCTAAGACGCAATTTTTCAAGTTCGAGGTAGTTCTCAAGATGCTCAAGTTCTTTTGGAAGCGGAACAGTATCAGTTTTGGAATCATATAGCATGTACCTCATTATCTCAGATAGTTTTAATAATGCAGCAGGTGCATGATCGGATTTTCTGTAAACAAGTGAATATATGTTGTTTAATGTGTTAAAGAAAAAATGTGGATTTACCTGAGCTTTTAGGAGTGCCAATTCTTGTGTTTGCTGCTGTAATAATAGTTCAGATCTTGTTTTTTGATCTTTATACCAGTTAATACTTATCCTGATAAGCAA
>CAYUNU010000141.1:0-8323 GCA_964446195.1 uncultured Porphyromonadaceae bacterium
AATCAGCACTTTATACTTCTCGCCGGAGACCTGTAGTTCTTCATTTTTTGCTACGGCCCGGTTTATCGATTCAAAGTCGATAAAATCAAAATCGATGCCCCTGTCATATAGTAGTTTTCCTGTTTCAAAAGCAATTCTTACCGAATTGTTTCCATCCATGTTTGCAATAACGGGTTCCGTGGGATAAATTATCGCTACATCACTAACATGATGACCCTGTGATAATAAATACGAAAGTCTTTCGGTACACCTCATCAATGGACTCATTTGTTCCCAGTAGGGCATGCGGAAATGATTGCAAGGAGGCGCCCATTCCCACCAGCCACCTTGTGTTGAATAGTACAAACCATGAAAAGACATGAGGTTGTACCCCGCAACATAGTTCGCTAAAATGGCATCTGTAAGATCGGCAGATGAGGTGCCCCAGCCACTGCTGTGAAATCCTTCGAGCCAAACGCGAGGCCGGTTATAAAGATGTGATATAGAAGCTGCTACTTTAGCTTTAATAATGTCTTTTGAGAGATTTGGCTGATCAGATCCCGGTCCCTGGTTCCAGCGTTGAGTGCGAAAATAGTCTCCAAACTCTGCCACGTTTCTACCTCGCCCTCCATGATCGCAACCAAAAATCAGACCCCTGCTTTGATGCCATTCGTAAACAGGTATGAAAAAGTTTTCTTCACTTAGTTGTACTACCACATCATTATAATCGAGCTTTATCTTGGGCGTAAGATCTCCTATATTGGTAAATAGTGCATCGAGGTAGGGAATAACATCGTAGCCTTTACGTTTTTCAAATTCATCGGCAAAGTTTTCATTCCATAAATATCCATTCAAATGAAAATCTAATTCATCGGAGAAAAAGAAATTCAGTGCATTTGGTGATTCAGGACTTAGCGCTTTTTCAAACTTTTCGAAGAAATAACGATTATAGGCCTCCCCACTTTGCGGGTGCATAGGGTCGTATGAAGGTGTTTTTTTCTCTGAATAGATACAGTTTATTTCCCAGTTTTCATCGCCAAAATCGTAAAACAAACTTCCTCTTTTCACCAATGAATGCATATCTTCTCTGGTTTCTATAACCACTTTACTATCAGGATTAATTTTGCGACCTGTAATATTTAAATACCCATCAGGTAATTTCCAACTTCCTTTTCCATTAAGGACTTTCTTAACTATTTTTAAAACCGATCCATTCATGTCGGGGAACTCTGCCAGAGCTTCATCCATTGCAAAACCTTGTCCAACGCCAAGTGTATAATCGCTCAGACTTACCGTCATTCCATGTTTTTGTGCTTCAACAGCAAACCATTTGAATAAATCCCACCAAGCATCTTTGAAAAGTGCAGGATTGCTGGGTCTTGATAGTCCGTAGGAAATTCCACCTGTATCGAGATGACTGTAATTTACCTGCAAGCTCGAAATCCCTTTGCCGTCTAATTGATTAAGTTGCCAGAGTAGGCGTTCACGGGTTAAGGTATCGCCCTGCCACCAATAAAAAGGAACTTCCCCATACCCCGTTGGAGGATTAATAAAGCCGGGCAATACATCCATCGATGGGCCTCGGTCGGGATAACCAGCAGGAAGATCCACCTGTGCAAAAATATTAGTCGTACAAAATATGAATATAACAAACTGAATGACAGTAATTGTAATTAGATATCTAAGAAACAGCCTTTTCATTATATATGATTAATTTTTAAAATTCTCTAATGCGATTCAGGATCAGTCCATTTTGAAATTTTTAGTTTACGTAGCCTGTTTTCGTTTATCAGGAATTGTCGGGTTTCGTAATCAAAGCTCATGGAGTCTTTTTGGAACAGGGTTGTTGTTCCTACGATGCCTAATCCATTCTTAATATTAGTAAATCCATTTGAGTTGTAGTCGGTATAGCCGTTGAGGTATTTCATATATTCCACCATAGGCTCATCTCCTCCCACAACTTTCATATTAACCTTTCCAAAAAACCTTCTTTTCACTTCAGTGTCATCTTCAATTTGCAGAAGAACCTCACGGATAAATTCATCATAGGTAATATTTATTTGCCGAAACCTCGAAAACGAAGATTCATTGGTTTGAGAGTTCTGGATATGAACCCATTTCGAACGAAAACCAGAATCTAGTTCTTCTATAATTTCAAATGCTGCATCAAATTCACTCCATGGATGGCCTTCATCCCAAATGAATAATAGGGGTTGATCAGGAGTTAGGTAGAGATAGGTTTGGTTATACATGGGGGAAACTATATCCAATGAATCAATCCGTTTTATCTGGCATTCGGCATCCTCATGACCCGGGATAGAAACGCGTACTAAAATACTATCAATACCATAGGTTTTGCGTGCCTTTGGATGTGCGGGAGTATCCATGATAACCCGGTGAAACTCAAAATACTCTTGATCCGGGTAAAGAAATAGACCTGAGTCTTTGTTAGAGGCCTGGATCCGCTCAGCTTGTATTACAATCCATTTTCTGGTAAAACGTTCTTTAAGCCTAACCTCCACTTCAATATCTTTCCAATAAAGTGAGTCGTGAGTAAACCCAAACTCTGCCGGACTTTTCTCTGCCCCAAATGATCTGGTAACTAAGATACGATGGGTCGTATCATGATCGTCGAATATGGCATAAATAATAGGAATTGGTTTGTTGGGTGCGTAAAAAACAGGATCAGTTTCACAGGCCCCAAAGAAAGCTGCAAATAACAGTGATATCAGAATGGTTTTCCTCATGGCAGGAACTTATTTTATGGGGGCCATTAAAAGTAAGAAAAAGGAACAAATTATTATTTATACAGACCTACCTCATTTCAAAAACTGCTAAAACCGGGTTTGATTCCAGATCAACATCGGTTTGGTTCAGGAATCCTCCATTTTCAATTTCGATAAACCCTTTTTTCAGAAATTCCTTAAAACGTTCATTATCAAATAGAGATAGATAGGTGTGGTTACTACCTCGCATTTAATATCACATATGGAAATAATTCTTAGTCTAGTTCAGTTGCCCAGTGAGAGATTGTATAACACTCTTTATCGCCGGAATAAAAATCGTCCTCACTGGTAGCTACAGGCTTTTTCACTGCTTCAATATCAGGATTAATATTTATTTCGTATCCATCCTGCACATAGAAATAAGTAGTCATAGCGTAGTTTATGCAGCATGATGCCCAGTGCCACATCTCAATATTGGTGCTGATGGATGTGTTGAATGGAATTGCATCCAAAGAACGGTGTCGCATGTTAATGGTCATTTCTGGTACGAAGTTGCCGGCTCCTGATGGTTGCGAGATGAAAGGGTTTGAGAAGGGTTCGGGGTGTCCGAAGGCATAACCATAATAATCTTCACTTCCGGTGCCTATACTGGATGGAAATTCTTCTCCATCAACAAAAATCTTCTCATCACCTTCTCCCCACCATGTCTGTGCCGTATTGAAAAGAGTAATCTGGTCGCCTATATACAAGCCCTTGCCCTTGATATCAGCATAGTTCATATCGAACATCCATCCATCATCACCTCTTGTCTGAAGGTGGTAATATTCGTGCCAGCTAGCAGCGAAATACATACTGTTTGACTGCCATTTATAGTCTGTCAATCCAATTTCACCTTTCAGATTGATAGTTTCTTTGCCATAATTCGTATAGGATACTTTGCAACTCTCCTGGTAAGGCATTACCCATCCGGATGACATTGATCCATTTTTATCACTTTGATTCACCCATGTTTTATGGGGGAGTACTTTATACCCCATACCGAAAAACTCACCTACCGGAACCCATACCGTTTGTTTGCCGTCGAAGGATATCGAAATAACTGTCGATCGAAGGGCTTGCGGGGGATTCTTACTGTCTATCTTAAGAGATAGAAAATCAAGAGCTTCGCCCTTATTGTTGAACTCGAATGTTACTGCTTTGCCGGGTAAAACCTCTCTGTCAAATGATTCACCAATACTAGATGATGAGAACTCCGACATAAGTTGGTCTTTAGCTTCAGCAATCTCTTCCTGGATTTCTTTAAGTCCTTCCATTGTAAATGTCTCAACTTCTGCATCCTCGCCATATTCACGATAGCATATATTGTAGAAAACATCCGGCCAAAAGTAGTGTTCCTTAACCCGCAGCGAGTCGCATTCATAAGTAACTTTGCAGTGATCTCCATAGGGGATTGGGAAATACAGATTGTGCCCTCTTTCGTTCAATGGAGCATCTAATGGAACAGATTGACTGAATGGCTCAGGGGCAATGAACTGACCGCTAATTATATCGAAGGGTGCCCCTTCAATCTCAGGTTCAGGATTATTATCAAGATAGATTCTTAAAGTGCCGTTTTCAGCCTTCCAGAAAGTCATCCACCAGCGGACTATGGCACCCGGACCATCGTGGTCGAACATCACAAACTCGCGCCGGCCCTCAGTTTCTTCTACCCTAATAAAATGCGACATGTCGCTGTTTTCATACCAGCCATCTTCTCCGATTCCGGTAGTTTTTCTGTTGTAGCTGCTAAATTGTTTTAGCTTGAATTCCTGATCAGGGAAATAAGTAATTCCTGATTTATCCGGCATTTCCTTAAGCAGGGATTTTACATTGATAGTCTTTGTACAACTGCTTAGAATAAAAGCGCTTAAAGCAAATGCGAAGGAGTAGTTGATAATGTTTTTCATAATCATTATATTAATACCGTTTACATCATTTCATATTAAATTTTACTGTTTAATCAGCTTTTGTGTATATGTTTCATTTCCATTGGTTAAGGAGATAAAATACAGACCTGGCTTAAGAAAAGAGATATTGAATGGAATTACATTTCGACCTTTTTGCAATCTGACACTCTGCAAAGTAATAGTTTGGCCAAAAGGGTTTAGGATTACAATATCCATACTTTGCTCTGCTTTGCATTCAGTTTGAATGGTAATATTTTCATTTGCCGGGTTAGGATTGATTGTAATTTTATCCCTATTGATGTGAATATTATTTAGCGCTGTTGAATTTGCAATTTCATAGAATTCAACTTCTCCTCCTCTTGATTTCCCAAATCCTATTAGTTTATTATTCGTATCGTGATTCTCTAAAATGTTTATACTAAATGTTGGCTCTGTTTTGCTTGAAATCCAAGATGGTGATACATCAAAATGACCATTATTGTTATTCAAAATAAAATTAGGTCGGTTAAAGTTTGCAACAATCAGTTCAGGAAAAACGTCACTGTCTAAATTGCTCAAAATAATATCTCTTGGAAAGCATTCGGGGCTGGCAATAGTTGTTGGCGTGTCGGAGAAAACTCCATTTTGGTTAGAATATATTAATAATTCACCATCTCTAACTGTAACAATGTCCATCCACCCACTATTGTTAATATCCCCAACTGCAAAGGACATCCCTCCATGACCGGCTGGAGAAAAATCAGGAGAAGAGTGAAAAACGCCTTTGTTATTATAGTAAATATTTACTATTCTATTTCTCATCGATGTTACAATATCAGGATATGAATCTTTATTCAGATCAACAAATTGTATTTTAAAATTTTGGTCATTTGTGTTTAATATACTGGCTATTGTGAACACGCCATTGTTATTTGAATAAATTTTCAATTGTCCTTCTGCGTGCGATGCCATTAAATCTAAATCCCCGTCTTTATCATAATCACCATAATCGATATCAATAAAACTATCCGGATATATTCCATCGATAATGATTGCATTAGAATTTAATCCTGACCCATTATTAATAAACAGTTTAACAGGCGCCCAGCCTCCGGTAACTGTAAGGTCAATATCCCCGTCGCCATCACAATCAAATGCTTTTGCAACGTTTAAATATTCAGTACTTTGAAAATTTGGCTGAAAACTTTGGTCAAGCAAATAGCCACTATCAGTATAGTTGTAAATATATAATCTAGATCCTCTACTACTAAAGTTTGTGGCGATAATGTCTTTTTTTCCATCACCATTTATATCGGCAAATTCATAATGATGATATGAATCGTTTTGTGGCGATAGTTCCGGGACAAAATTTAGTTTTGTGGGTGTTAAAACAATATCATTGCTTGAATTATTGGGCTCACTATCAATTCGGACGGGTTCTGGTTCAGTGCTTATATACCAATAAGTAAGATTATTTATTAAGTTCGCGTCAAATTCGAGATAAACACTAACGTTTTTCCATGTGTCGTGAACTATAAGATACTTGTCTGATCCAACCATTTTGTAGCCAACTCCAACTAAAGCATGTCTGCCATATGGAGGTCCATCCCATGTTATTAATAAGGGTTTTTTGTATGTATCAATTAAATTAAGGTAATCCGCCCAGGTAATATCATCATAAAAAATTTCAGAAGATGTATAATTATTACCATACTCTGCTGCCTGCACATAGTAGTTATTATGAAAGGCATAAGCATTGGGCATTCTTCCCTGGTAAAAATATTGTTCGAGGACAGCCCAGTACAAACCATTTTCGCTATCGCCTCCTGGTATTAAGTTTGGGAATCCGTGATCATTCCAATAGGCTAAAATCATCAAATTTGCTGTCTCACGACAATTCATGTACCATGTGTAATTTGGAACACCACTAATAATAAACTCAATGCTATCATTGGCTGATTTCATTTTAAGGGTATCATCCCTCAAAAAGGTATTGTTTTGTCCGATTCCTGCGAAACTATTCATTGCTAATACAACAATTATAATACTCCCATAGAATCTTAATGTATTAGGGCAATTTATTGTGTGTTTTATCATGAAGAAAAATTAGATTATTCTATGGTTATAATATATATATTGATGTTTCTTTGGTAAAATGATCTACAAAAGTCAAGGTTCTTGCTTATTTTATCTGTATTAGTTGTCCACTTTTAATAGTTTCAATAAATTGGTTCATAAATCGAGAGGCAGGTGCTCCATCAACAATATCATGATCAAATGAGGCTGTTAAGCACAGATGCTCTCTTGATACGAATTTACTATCTAATTCGATCACTTTTTTGTCAATACTCCCAACTGTTATTAAAACTGTCGCTGTGCCATGTGGGATAAACCAAATAGGTTCTTTGCTAAACATTCCAACAGAAGTAACAGAAATTTTTCCGTACTTCTTAGCCATGTGGATGTTTTTATCTGCTATCCGAATAAATAGTCTAATAAGGGACCCCGGTATTAATCTAATCCATGATTGACCGGATAGACTTCCAAGATTGTCGGTCTTATGTTGCTTTGCATCTCTTATTTCCTGGTTTATTTGAAGAAGGGATTTGTTGTTAACATACTTAATGCCAATTGGTTCAGGGATATTGTCTCCTGAGATTTTTCGTTCGATTAATACGCTTATGGTAATGTCGTCAAGTAAGATGAGCTTTCTGCCTTTGGTAAAGGAGTTAAATTGTGGATAATCTTTAATAACATTTGAAAGGCATGACACAATGTAGGCAGTTAATGAAAGTTTCTCACCTGTTTTTTCGAAATGTTTTTTAATTAATGTCCTTGGTTCTGTAATATCAACTTCTGTAAAACAATGAATCGCATTTTTATCTTTCGTTACGGTTGCAGATGCAATTACTGCTCGTCGATTAAAACCCAGTGGTAGACTTTGATAGCCTTTTTTTTTTGTCATTTTTCAAATGATTGATTCTATAGCAGTGTCTATACGTTTTTGTTTTTATTTACTACTTCCATACAGTCTTTAATCCAAGGGTTGCCAATGTGGCAAATAACTATTTTTAAATCAGGATAATCAACTGCTAAATCATCAATATGCATGTGGTACTTATTAATGTGGGTGTGTACGTCTATTATCATATGTAAGCTCTGTCTAAATTCGAAAATACAAATTTATCAAAGCATGTAAGCAAAATATTAAAAATATTTAAACACAATCAGCAAGCGCACTTGCGTAAAACAGCTGTAGCATTTTTAAATCTTTTTCCATATTTTAGTTTTTCTAACAAATTTATGGGCGAACCCCTGAAGCTTCAATAGTGATTGCTCATCATTTTTTGAAGTCTGCAATGTCCTTCACCATGATTTTTAAGTGAACATCATACCCTCCGGTAACATTATGAAACTCTAAAACTTCGGGGAAGGCCATTACTGTTTTCCTGAATTTGTCAACTACTTATTTCGTGTGCTTCTTCAGCGATACATCAATAAATATTGTCATGTTTCTATCCAGATCAACGGGATTTAATACTGCTATGTATTTTTGGATTACGCCACTCCTTTATAGTTTTTTAACCCGCTCAAATACAGGTGGTTTGCCTGCCCCAGAGTTATTTCCAATCGAGGATATCAGGATTATTACTGATGACATATTAAAAACAGAAGGAGCTGCTGCTTTGCTCC
>CAYUNU010000142.1:0-6205 GCA_964446195.1 uncultured Porphyromonadaceae bacterium
ACAGACCTTACGTCCAAAATAGAAATGGTGCCATTTTCAGTGTTAATAAGTTGGATACTATGCTCACTATTATTGCAAGAAGCAAGGAGGAATAAGGCAATAAGAGGAATAGCTATTTTGATTTTCATAGTTCACCCTTAAAATGAGAAATAATAAAAGGCCATGCTATTTAACTTTTGTGTCAGATGTTTTATTCTGACTGCAACTGGAAATCAATGTCCCGATTAAGAAAATGATTATTATAAAGTTTGTCTTTTTAGGCATTATCATCGTGATTTAACAACCTATTATTTATGTTCCTTAGCTAAAGATCGGATTTGAACGCTCTCCAATTCATTACACTAATGTTACCACTCCTGTTTTGAGATTCGTTTCCAGCATACAATAATGCTGAGTCTTTTGATCCTGATAGCTTTTGATAATAAGTTAAGTTTTTGAAGAATCCTGAATTGATAGTACTTGCTGATTTTATTTCAATGGGAAAAAGTGATCCGGCTTTCTCTATTAGTAAATCAATTTCATGACCGGTTTTATCTCTCCAGTAGAACAATTTACCCGCTTTTGCACTGAAAGATTGTTTTTTCACCTGCTCGGAAACAACCATCGTTTCAAAAATACTACCCTTTAGCGGATGGTATTGTATTTGGTTTAATTCTGTTATCCCCAGCAGAGAGCATACAATTCCAGGATCATAGAAGAACAATTTTGGACGTTTGACAATTGTTTTATTAAAGTTTTTATGATGAGGTTTTAATAAGAAAACGATATAACTAGTTTCCAGAACAGAAATCCAGGACTGGATTGTTTTTACATCAACTCCACAGTCATAAGAAATTGAAGTCATATTTAATTCCTGGGCTGTCCTACCTGCCAGTACCCTAAGAAATTTCTCAAAAAGAATTAGGTTTGTAATGTTTTTTATTTGTCTGATATCTCTTTCGATATATGTGCGAATATAACTGGGATACCATTCAATTGGATCAAGGCCCTGATCAAATACCGGAGGGTAGAAGCCGTTCAATATCAGCTCCTTGTCAGATTTTCTTTCATTGTAATCCTGTATCTCGGAGTTGCTGAAAGGAAGAAGATTAATATGTCCAACCCTTCCTGCCAAAGTTTGTGAAATGCTTTGATTTAAAAGCAAATTATTTGAACCTGTGAGAATATATTGCCCTCTCGCTTTAGAATTATCAAGAACTTCCTGCAAGAAGGAAAGTACTTCTGGTGCACGCTGAACTTCATCGAGAATAGCCCCATCCCGAATATCATTAATAAAACCCCGGGGATCTTCTAGGGCATAAGCTCTTTTATCTGGGTTTTCCAGGGAGATATACTCCTTATCAGGGAATAATAATTTTACAAGGGTAGTTTTACCCGATTGACGAGGTCCCATTATTGCAACTGCCTTAAATGAATTGGCAAGTTTTAAAAGCCTTTTTTCTACACCTCTTGTAATCATAAATCAAATATATGGAATAATATGGAATCTGATTCCATATTATTCCAAAAAAATACAAATGGTTTTTAATTTGGTATAGAGTGGAGTATCCAGATACATACTCGATTAGAATTTAGAAAACCAACCCAAATTTAAATTACCGGTAGGTATAGAGAAACAGAATTGGGTTATCCGCTGGCTTGGTATTTTTATAAAGTGACGATAATCTGTCTTTCATTTCTTTAGATTCAATTATCTTCATTTCTGGATCATCCTCAATCGATTTTAAATAAATATCTCGAAAAGTATTTCCACTGTAATATGCAATCAGCCCATCATTAAATTGTCCCCTAAATCCTTTGGATTCCAGAAAGGCCAAATCATTAATGAAATTATCACTTTGAACAGATATTGTGCTGTTATCTTGAATATTAAAGAATGAATTGTACCCTTTGCCCTGATAGGTAAAAATAAAGCTAATCATATTTTTTACAGAGGTCAGCCTGTAAATAATTCCTGGATATTTTTTGGATGATAAGGTGCTACCCAGATCCTGGAAGTTTCTAGCATTCTTATAAGGATTCTTTGGTATTTTGGTATCGAAGACTATATCCCAGGTTTTAGTGATGTTGAAGTTTTTATCAATTTTGAATAAGCGAGTTTCAAAAATTGGTATGAGGTAAGCATTGCCTTCGTTATCTAGTATTAAATTTGACATAATACTACCGATCCCATCTGGAATGGTTCTTATTTTTTGAAATTCCTTTAAGACTTTACCTTGTTCATCGAAACCAATCAAATCCGCGTGAATTTGAACTTTGTCAGTGGCAATAGGATAGTTATAACTGTAAGCCAGATATTTATTGCTTTCCAATTTTTCAAATCCTGAAGCGTAAACCGATTTAAAAGTTTTTAAATAGTTACCATCATAATCATAAACCAAGGTCTTGGTAGATGGCGCATCAAGGATTTCAACCCTGTTATTTTCCCTGTCAAGTGTAAAGTCAGTTGGACCAAGCATTTCTCCAGGCCCTTTTCCCATTTGACCAATTTTGGTTACAAAGCTTCCATCAATATTGAATATCAGTAATTTATACTGTCTGCTATCAAAAATAAAAATTTTATCATCATCAAATTTAATTGAAGATATACTTGATATCAAGCATTCCGGATTAGTTTCTAGTTTTATAAAGTCAACAGATTTAAAAACTTCTGAGTACCGAACTGTTATATTTGACTTCTCATGTAACCTGATTTCTTGTGGTAAAGCAACAAATTGAGTTGAAGTGATCGCCAACAGAGCTATCATTAGTATTGCGATTTTGTTCCGAATATTCATGGTTTGTCTTTCTAGGTATAGTATGGATTCACTGATTAATGGAAGATATACAAAGCATCTTAAGTTTAAGCCATGGAAGCTGGCTTTCAGCATTTCATTTCAGCTTAGCAATTGCAATTATTGGATTGTCCTCAATGCTAGATGATTCCAAGATCTTCGCTAATTCCTGATATCTCTTTGGGTTTTTTGCTCTATTGGCGTTAATGAAACCTTTTGACTCGTATTCTTTAAGTTCAATGATTTCAAACACACAGACTACTTCATCAGATAAAACCTTTGAATCTAATGTAAATAGAGGGCCACCACTAATATCATCAATATACCCCCAGTTCATATAGTCTAGGTTCCCCGGAATACAATAACCATTTTGAGTGGTTTTATCATAAAATATTTTCTTTCCTCTTCTATTGAGATCTATTACGTCAAAAAACAGAAAATTCTCAAACTCTGTGTAGAATGAAACCCATCGATAAACATCAACACTGGGGTCTATCATGCTTGATTTTTCAAGAAATTTTTTGGGAAGCTGTTTTCTGCCCATACTGAAAGAATACTTGGCTTGAATACTTTTTCCATTGAAAGCATAAACAGTATCCCAGAAAGGCTCCCAATAATAAATTTCATCCTCAATTTTATACATATTATTTTTACGGTCAGGAATACCTTTGCCTATGGATCTGGGATGATGACTACTCAAAATGTTCAAGTCTTTATCAGTAACAGTTAGAACGCAACCTCTTGATCGAAATGTATAAACAGAACGTGTGTAAAAAATAAAACCATTCTCCGTAGCTCTTACTCCGGTGGCATAAAAGCTTAACTTTTTCTCTTTAATAAATTTTCCATCCGGAGAATACTCTATAAGTTTTACCTGGTTGTTATCTAGGATATATAAATGATTGGATATTGGATCAATACTCATTCCATATATATAAAGGAACTCACCTGGCCCTTTTCCTCTTCGGCCAATTTCGGATACAAAATCACCCTGATTAGTGAAAATGTAAAGAGACTTTCCCTGATTTGCTAGTACTAAGAGTTTGTCATTAAACCTGGAAATGCCTCCAATACTTCCAACAAGATGATCTTTGTCGGTTTTAAGTTTAATGAATTCTATATCGGAAGCTATTTCGCTTAAGAGTGGATCCCTATCTATTGACAGAAATTTCTCAAGATCGATATCGATAGTGCTTTGGCTGAAACAATGCGATTGAATTAAGCCCAAAAAAAGGATCAGAAGATATTTTCTCATTTTGTGATTCCATTTCATAATAATGAGCGGTTTAGTAGATGAAAGGTAGAGATTATTTGCAATCCAAACAATCGAATTAACAATCCTTATTACTGATTAACAGATGTTATGGTGACTCTATCCTTTTTAAGGACTTCCTAGCAGCATAATAATTAGTGATGGAAAATATTCTATATCAAAATACCGTTAATTGATTGTTGGTTTTGTGTGAAACGCTAATCCATTTATTGAAGCCTAAAACTTGATGTGTGCTATATTATACCAGTATATAGAAACTCCTATCTGAATAATACTTTTCAGCTTGCATTTGGACTCAACATTGATTAGTTTTTAGCCCCTTATAATTGTAAGTAAGGAATTTTGTATTGCAGAAAAATTATAGATCTGATTTTCCATGCAGGATAGTCTCGGATTTGAAGGAATAACTCACAACTCGACAACTCAGAATTCATAATTCTTTCCTACCTTTCCATACAATCTTTAAAAATATGAATGCAAGCGAAGCAATAGTTAAAGCAAAAGAATACCTGGATCTATTTATTCCTGATGTAGAAGCTCTGAGAATCGAAGCAGTTAGTGCTGATGAAGAATCTGGTCACTGGCTGGTTAAAATAAGTTTCTTCGATGATGGTGCCGCACTACCATCTGCCTTACTGGCAGCACGAAACAGAGTGTATAAGTCTGTAGAAATGGATAAAAAAGGAGGTCTTGTTGCTATATCCATGATGGGGAAATAGATCTAAGGTCGTTTATTCTGAAAATTAATACTGAGCCTGTCTTTTCCCCTGTAAAAAGTTTACATTTGGCCCATCGAATAAATTTCTTGAACCCAAATTTATCTGGATATTATGAAAAAAATTATCTTTTCTTTGACTGTTTTATTGGTGATGTTATTCTCAGTAAATCAGACTTCTATAGCTCAATTTAGATATGGCGGAGGATTGTTTTATGGTAGTTATCTTAATAATCCGGGATTGGACGTAAGAGCCGAGTTGCCTCTTTTTGAAGGATTATCTATTGTGCCATTGATTGATATTAGCGCTCCAAGAACCAGCTCCTGGACTTTCCTCAATTCTGTCTCCGTCCATGCCCACTATAATTTCCAGGTTGCCGACAATGTTATTGCATATCCTTTGGCTGGTATGGCCTTAAAAAGCTATCTGGATTTCGATCGTACCGGATCAGATCGTATTGATCACCGTTTTAATGTGAATGCCGTTGGCGGTGCCGGCGCAATTTTAGAGCTAGGCAAAAGGTTCTCTGTTTTTGCTGAGGGAAGACTGGAGATCGGAAGCTATAGTCAGCTGGTAGCTACCTTCGGAGCATTAATAACTCGATAGTTTCCGATCTCGAGACTAAAATTGTATTTCTTTTACAGGGGCGCTCAGCGTTCTAGAATTCCAACATTATTCCGATTGTAGGAAGTACTGTGCCTGCTGTTGACTGAACACTGTTTAGTACATACCTCTGATCATTATCTGTCAGTAAATAATTACCCATGTCATCTTTTTGCCTGAGAAGATATGGTTGCTGTTCGCCTTTGAAATTGTAAACGTTCTGAATATCAACATAAAGCATCAAGGACCACTTGTCGAAGAAAAACTTCTTGTCAACCCGCATGTCGAGTTGATGAAAGGGCTTGAACCTTACAGAGTTTAGCTGTGAGTAATCCAATAGTGGACCACCAGTTATATCCCAGGCTGTTCTGAGTGATGAGTACTCCAAGTCATAAGGTGTATAAGGTGAACCTCCTAAAAATCTCCACTTGGCTCCGGCTGTCCAGTTATTCTTGAACTGCTTCGAGGCAGTGATGTTAATAATGTGCTTGTTGTCCCAGTTAGTAGCATTATAGTTCCCATCCAGGTCTTTAAACTGACTATTAACGAAGGTGTAGCTGAAGATCAGGCTTAAGCCATTATCCAATGTTGTGCGATTCAATACTTCGAAACCATATGCCCTTCCTTCTCCCGTACTTATAACTTCTTCATCTCCTACAACTCCGAAGTCAGCGCCTTTGGTAGCAAGAGGAAGAGAGTCTCTTACCGAAAAAGGATAGTTGAAATAATTCTTGTAAAACCCTTCAATGCTGGTGGTTATATTTGAACGACTTAACCATTCTAAACCTGCGATATAATGATCGGCGGTAACATATTTTAGATTGTTTTCCTTGTTTATC
>CAYUNU010000142.1:6305-8298 GCA_964446195.1 uncultured Porphyromonadaceae bacterium
ACCTGCGATATAATGATCGGCGGTAACATATTTTAGATTGTTTTCCTTGTTTATCAATACCCCTTCAAGATTCTTAAATCCTAGAGTTGTATATGATGGGAGTTGAAAGTAACGCCCTGTATTTAAATTCAAACTGAGCTGGTCTGTGATAGAATAGGAAAGTGACGCTCTCGGACTTAATTGTTTCAACATATTCTGCATACTTGCAGAGTAGTTGTTGGCATCTGTTCTTATACCAGCCGAAAGAGTGAGCCTGTTTTCCATGAGGCTTTTGCTGGTTTGCGCAAATCCTCCCCATTTCCACATATCCAAATCAGTTTGGTAATCAATCTGATTCACTGCTCCATTGGCAAAAATCTGCTGCTGTGTACGGTTATTATATTTTGCAAACTCCGCATTGGCTCCAAATACTATCTTGAATGAACCAATCCTGGTATTATTTTCTATCCTGATTTTATTCTCAATTTCCTGTGATCTGTAATCCAGAACCTTATCTCTGGTTTCGTCATTATCGGGGTACTTGTATGAAACATTGTTAAGCATATTTCTGCTAAGCACTACTGTCTGGTAAGAATTCTCGCTGAAATGTTTGTAAACCCCACCAATAGCATATGACCATTGTTCGTTTACCACAACATTGGAAAGTATATATTCTTGCTCCTCAGTTGGATTTGTAATGCCTGTATTGAGTGCAAATTTATCCAGCGACCCTATGGATACCAGTGTTATTTCGTTCTTTTGATCAATTTTAGACCTTACTTTTAACTGATAATCATTAAAAGTTGGTAGAAATGGCAGACCGATAATATCAAATAGAAACTTCAGGTAAGATCTTCTGGCTGAAACAATATAACTCGTGTTCTCACCAAGCGGACCATCCAGAGTAAGGCTTACTTCTGATGCACCCAGAGTAGCTCTGTACTTAGTTTTTTCTTTATTCCCATCTTTCTGAGTGAACTCAAACACGCCGCTAAGCGCATTACCGCGGTTGGCAGGGAAAGCTCCGGAGTAAAAATTTACTCCGCTAATGAAGTCGGCATTAATAATCCCTACAGGCCCTCCTGATGAACCCTGTGTAGCAAAGTGGTTAATGTTTGGGATCTCAATACCATCAAGGTAAAAACGGCTCTCACTTGGCCCTCCACCACGTATAATAATGTCACTTCTGAAAGATGCTCCTGAACCTACTCCTGGAAATGATCTGATGATTTTAACCAAATCCCGGTTACTACCCGGACTGGTTTCAATTTCCCTGATGCCGATTCTGTTTAGGGAAACTGGGCTCTCCTCTGTCCTTCTGTATGGTGAAGCTTTGATTACTACTTCATTTATTTCAGTATCTTTTTGGGTAAGCTTTACCTCAACATATTCTGTTTTTGCATTTGTAACTTGTATCTCTCTGGAAAACCCCATCTCATAACCAACAAATGAGGCTTGTAAAGTCACAAATCCTGGTGCTAATCCCGTAAAGGAAAAATTACCATCCAAATCTGAAGTGGTTCCAATATTTGTGTTTTGAACAATGATATTTACAAAGGGTAATGCTTCGTTGCTTACAGCATCAATAATTTTTCCTTCTATTTTTCCTGATTGCGCAAAGGCGGAATTAACAGTAAATCCCAATACAAGCGCTATAGTGAATATCCTAATTATCTTTTTCATAGTATTTGTCTTCTAAAAACCCCCTAAAGCCTAAATTATCAAGCCTTACTCCTTATTTGTAGCTAACAGTAATTAATTTGAAAATATCCTTCGCAGTGGTGATAGAGCTTAGATCAGTATATAACTCACCATCTTTTCCTGAAAAGTGTCCATGACCAATTGGATTCATATAATATTTCTTCCCTTGTTGATCCAGATCAATAGTTACGGCATAAACCAAAGAAGGCTGACAGGATGTTTTGTAATCAATGTCATCGTATAAACCATTTGTCCAATATTCATTCCAGTCCCAAGGTTGGTTAACTTCCAGTAATATCCTGATTTTGCCCTG
>CAYUNU010000143.1:0-8224 GCA_964446195.1 uncultured Porphyromonadaceae bacterium
GTTTTTCCTTTAACCATAGTACTTAAGGCGTCAAATATTGAGCTATGAGGGTTATGGATAATATCAACAGAAACGATAGGATCTTCTGTATATTCTAGAATACCTTTCATTGGACCATCTGCAGCAGCTTTCATAGCGGCGTTAATCTCTGCAACTGTAGCTTCAGTTTTCAGGTTAACTACCAAGTCGACTAAAGAACCTGTTGCTGTAGGAACGCGAACAGCCATACCATCAAGTTTCCCATTCAATTCAGGAATAACTTTACCAACGGCTTTGGCTGCACCTGTGGTTGTGGGTATTTGAGAAACAGCGCAAGAGCGAGCACGACGGAGGTCGCTATGCGGTCCATCAAGAATATTTTGGTCATTAGTATAGGCATGAATGGTTGTCATCAAACCGTTCTCGATACCGAATGAGTCATTCAATACTTTGGCGATAGGGGCAAGACAGTTAGTTGTGCAGCTTGCATTGGATATTGTCTGAGCTCCTGGAGTAATAGCCTCGTCGTTAACACCAAGAACAATTGTGCTATCTATCTCATCTTTTGAGGGAACAGTGAGGATGACTTTTTTTGCACCATTTTTTAGGTGATCGCCATATCCACCTTTTGCACTTTCCTTAGACCTGAAGATACCTGTTGATTCAACAACTACATCGGGTGTTTGTGACCATTTTATATTAATAGGACTACGTTCTGCAGTAACGGTAACGACTTGTCCGTTAACTATTAGAGCATCATCATTAAAATCAATGGTTCCGGAAAATTTGCCCTGTGTAGAGTCATACTTAAGCAGATGTGCCAAAGTTTTAGTATCAGTGAGGTCATTAATTCCTACAACTTCCAGTTCAGGTCTCTCGATAATCAATTTAAAAACGTTTCGGCCGATACGACCAAACCCGTTAATTCCAACTTTAATTTTAGACATGTTTAATTACTTATAAGTTAAAAATATGCGTATTGTGAAAACGCTCACAAAGGTAATAAAAAAAAGGTCCCACAAATAGTGGGACCCTTCTTTAATGTCGATATTTTTATCTTACTATCTAACCATGAACCTATTGGTTTTTTTCTGACCGTTAGCATTCATTCTAATAATGTATGAGCCACTTTCCAGTCCATCAACATCGAAGCTAAATTGACCATCACCTGCTGATTGGTTGTTTAGATTGATTATCTTAACCATTTTACCTTGCAGATCGAAGATTTGGAATTCAATATCTCCATCTTTGTCGAGTTGATATTTGATTTGTGCCACTTCTGCCACTGGGTTTGGATGGATATTAACATCTATATTTGTTTCTGCCAGGATTCTTGGGGCAGTGCTGGTAGCACCTTTTGATGAGAAAGTTTCAGACTTCCACAATCCGCGTCCAAAAGTCGCAGCATAAACAGTTCCATGATTTTCGATTCCCCATTCAGCGTTGTTCTCCAGATATTGCTGACGTAGTTCAAAAACCGGAAGTATTTCCATTCCTTTTTGGTTTTCACTTGACCAGGAAGGGGATGCACTAAAGATATCTTTAGTTGACCAGACACCATATTCTGTACCAATAATTACTTCTTTGCTATCTCTCCAATTAAACATTGCATCGAAAACAGGAGCCTGAGGCAGGTTTCCTTGAATAGGAACGAATGATTGTGTAGAGTCGGCAGCTGATGTTGCTGTTCTTGAAATATAGATAAAGTTGTCGTTGCCGTAGTTACCACAAGTAACGATAACATTATCTGGGTTACGTGGGTCAACATTTATGCTCGTCACCACCTGATCAAATGTACCTATTTCAGCTGTTTCCTCAACGTAAGTTGGGAGGCCTGTAATTGGGTCAAATCCTGTATCTGTATCCATAGTGCTTCTTGTACGTGCATTACGCATATTAGATACACGATAAACCTTATAGTGTTGGTCGGATACATCCCAAATTGCGGAATAGATATAGTTTCCATCATTTGAGATAGCAATTTCCACAACCTGGTCGTTACTGGCTACTCTGGCAAAATTCCCTTTTCTTGGGATTATTGAATAGAAATTCCCTTTAAATTCAGCTCGGATATTTAGAGCTCCGCGATTAACTTTAACTGCGGCTTCATCATCTTTACCGATGGCTACCATAGCTTGGTATGTGTCGTGAAGCATTAGTGTGTCACCTACGTTGAGTCCTGCTTCCAGTACTTTCTTAAGTGGTTTAGCGCCTAGTGCTGAGTTGGTTACAACTGTTTCGCCTGCAGCATAATCTCTGTCAGCGATATACATTACGCTATCCCAGCTGTAAGGATCATTAAAGCTTTCCCAAATTGCCAATGGAGTTAACCATGGACCTCCATTACCGAGAGGGTAGTAACTAGCTTGCACTGTAACCTGTCCTTCTGTAAGCACTCTACGATGCAGAACGCCACCAGGTGTAGTATAGAATTTCATGTTTGGATCTAGCATAGATATGCCTACTTCACCGCCATGACGATAGTCAAGGAATGTTGAGAAAGGAGGTTGTCCTCCCCACCAGTTAGCATTCATTGGATCGTTACCCTGATAGTCGATATAAAGGATACCATTGTCGAGGCTACCACCCAATACTTCTCCTTTGTTTGAGAATGCGACTGAGAAGAATTGCGTTGAGTTAAAGTTTCTATTCAGGACAGTAAATGTTTCGCCTTTATTGTTACTGACGGAAATTCCACCATTTGTTCCTACATATAATGTATTTCCATTTGTTGGATGCCATGTAATGGCGTGCTGATTAATGTGCACATAAAATCCTCTATTACGCAGTTCGGTAGGTTCTGCAAGAGTTATTTTCTCCCATCCAGTAACATATGACCATGTCCATAGGTCTCTTCCACCAACCATGATAAAATCAGGATTGCTTGGATCAACACCCAGGGCAATGTTATAATGACCTGCATTTCCGAGGAATTCAAACTGGGTTGAACCACCTGGTCCAATAACTTTCCATGTTTGACCTTTGTCCATTGACTGGTAAACATTTTCGAGAGGCCATGCTGTAGCTACACCTGCGCTACTTCTGGTATAGGTAGCAGCGACACAATAAATATAATTTGGATCACTTGGGGCGAAGGCAAATTTTAGCCTTGAAATTTCCAGTTCATTAATAAGTCCAACATCTGTACCGTCGGTAGCAGAGATTTTTGTAAAGCTTCCTGCATCTCCGTTAGCAGAAATATATGCGATACAATCATCAGCGTCTATATCAGCTTTAACTGAAACAATAACAGTTCCGTCGCTACCAACCTGAACATCTGAAGAAGTCCCTACCATATCAGGAATGGGGTTTACCCATGATTGTCCACCGTTATCCGACATACGCAGTCCTGTTCTTGTAGATGCGTAAATTCTGTTAGTATTATTTGGATCGGCAGCCATAGCGTTAACCCACATAAAAGCAGCTTGAGCATCTGCACCTGTCCAGGTAGATGCAACATGCTGGAAGGTATTTCCTCCATCAGTAGATTTCCAAATACCTTGTCCTGGAAATCCCATATATGCATTATTAGGAACTCCATTAACGACAGCCAAGCCTTCGCCTGTACCAAAATAGATGTCACCGTTACTAGCACGGCAGATTGATGAAACTACTTGATTGTCAAAAATTTTACCGTCAGTAGTGACAGTTTTTGTCCAGGATGTACCTCCTGTTGTTGATTTCCATAATCCTCCACCAGCACTACCAGCGTAGCAAATAGAAGGGTTGGTTGGGTCAATCAGGAGTGCCCGAGTACGGCCTCCAATGTTGTTTGGACCCAGCTCTTCCCAGCCCATATCCAATGAATTAGAGCTTTTTTTGGTTAGATCCATTACTTGTTGCTGAGCTCGCAGGAGGTACTCGAGGCTGATATCTCCGGAAAACTGGTTTGCTCGACGAGCATGGAGCCAGGTTTCAGGATTCATCGGGTCAAGGAATTGCACCTCCTGGTCGTTTTGACCAGTGAGGGTAACCTCGGCTGAGATCTTTTCCTGAGCAAAGGAAGAAAATCCTGCAGTTAGTACAAGGGCAAATGCAAAGAGTAAATGTTTGTTTTTCATAATGTTATAATTTCAGAAAAATCGTGCTTATCCAACAGATTAATAGGCACTAAAAATACAAAAAAAATGAATAATACAAAATTAAGCTACTATTTTTGAAAACTAGCAATGACGCAGGTTTTCAGAGTTTTGGAAAGAAGTTTTTTTAAAGGATTTTAAGTTTCTCAATTATGTCTGATTATTGAAGCGTGCATCCATCACTTTTCCAAACCTATAGGTAACAAATAAAGAGAAGAATAGTCTCTGGTTATCATTGCTGGCCATTATAGGCACTTTTTTCATGAATCCCTCCAGCTTTATTCCTCCCTCTAAAGCATTAATTATCCTGTCCTGTATACTGTATTCAAAGCTTAAGCCTGCTCTGGCATAAACTCCGGGATCGAGGCTAATCTCGTCTATGCCTGTAAAAAAGGACTTCTTGCTAAAAATATCATAAATGCTTTGCATATAATCAGGATCAAAGAGTGATTCTTCTGTTAAGACTCTAAATTGTTGATAATCATATCCAACAACTTTGTTGTAGTAAACTGGTTTAACAAGAGCTAATGAAAGACCTGCAGAGTAGAAGTACCTGATAGATATTCCTCCTTTATCGTGCTTGCTAAAGATTTCTTTCTGGAATCCGGCACCAAACCTTAGTGCAATCACTTCATTGGTCTTGCCAAAAACGTAACCTGTACCCCATCCTCCTTCGTAGGGACTTTGGCTTTTGTATTCTTTAGGGTGTTTCAGACTGCCAATTTCACCGCCGTATATAAAGCTACGAAAAGCGTCTTTCCTTTTAGAAAATTGCATTCCCACATTCCAGCCAGTAGTTGATAAAGTACCGGAATAGGTTCTTTCATTCCTATAAAAAACTTTATCTTCATCGTCGATCTCGCCCTGTGCCATTGAATAATCAGGCAAAATGTATCCGGCAAGAAGCAGGAAAAAAGCTATTTTATAGAAGTATTGCATCGATACAAATTTATTAAACAATCTTCAAGAAGCCAAAGTTCAAAAAGTGCTTTTAGGTATTGTGTTCAGGATTTTAAACCCGACTAAAGTTTCATATCGTTTTCTAAAATCTTTATAGTATACGAAAACCAGATAGTTGTTTTCGGTTTCAAAATGGCTGCCTTCAAAAAAGGTGAAGTCGGGCTTGCCATTTTCCGGGACAAACACATATTGATAATTATATAGTCCTTGTTTAAATGGGCTTGCCAATTCGTATCCTTCGATATCTGTATTATATTCCATTTTGAGGTCGGGCATCAGGTTCCAATTTGATAGGCCACCGTATATATAAACATCTGCACCGCTTAACTTTGATTGAAAGGGCAGAAAAAAATGCATTATAACATAGTCAGCATCCAAGCGGGAATCAGATCCTTCGTCCCACTTGATAAAGAATGACCCATTGAGATCTTCATAAAAATCATATTTATCCAAGGATCGGTTTGGGTCGGGTAGCAAGTAAGCATGATGGTATGGTCGCTGAAAAACCACTCTTTCGAGCTGATTGGTTACATATTTAAGGTTCTTGGTGTCGAAGTACCTGAATTCACTCAATCCCGGAAATTGATTTTCTTCTTCATAATTATATATAAGGACATCATTCTGCACAAAAGTAGGGCTAAGGTCTTTGATAGCAGTAAGCTCATTATTGTTTTGCAAAATGCAAACCCGAATGTTTTTGTCGGGATCATCAAGATGAAGGCTTTCATGCTTAATATTGAAATCTATTTCCTGACCGGTATTAAAATGGAGCATGTCCTCTGTTCTTTTAGCCTGCCCTTCAATCTCCACCAAATGATCTACCACATAAAACCTGGTTGTAATAGCCGGGTCGCTTCTATCGAAATTCTCATAAACCATCAATATATAGTTGCCGGCGAGAGTGGGTTTCATGTCTTCATTAGGGATTTTTAGAGTATAGTGAATATAATCCATAAGAGTATTACGTGAAAATTCATAATCATCGATAATTCCTTCATTCAAACCGTATATATAGTCTGATTGAAGAATACCTGTAGGTACCCAATCAGAATCGCAATGTATAATTGTGTAAGAATAATTCTCAGACTCATCGCTTAGCTCATCGAAGCTAAATACTAGGGGTATATTTTCATTAATGTCAATTACAGGATATCCCAGTTCCCAACCTTCAGGGTGAATTTGAACAGTTTTAATATTTTCACGAAAAATAAAATTATTCAATTTTTCATCCTGATTTTGCTTGTCGTATCCTGCTTTAATGTTGGGTTTGTGTGACCTAACAGCCTGTGCTACAGTTGTAAAGGCCAGTAGGAACATTGTTGTATATATAATCTTATATATATTCATTTGACTATTTCGATATTAAAAAAAAAATATACTTTTGTGAATTAATTCTCAAAAACAATACCAATGCTATGCCAAAGGTAATCAAAATAAAGAAGGGCCTTGATATTAAGCTGAAGGGCGCGGCCGAAAAGGTTTGTGTGTCAGCTGATAAGGCTAATCTTTTTGCGGTCAAACCGCCAGATTTTGTTGGGTTAACCCCGAAGATGCTGGTAAAACCTGAAGAGGTGGTAAAGGCGGGTACGCCTTTGTTTTTTGATAAGTATCATCCGGAAGTGAAATTTACTTCACCTGTATCCGGGGTGGTTAAGAGTGTTAACAGGGGTGAGCGCCGGCGAATTCTTGAGGTTGTTGTTGAAGCAGCTGAAAAGCAGGAGTTTGTGTCTTTTGAGAAAGGCGATCCGGCATCCATGACCAGTGAAAAGATAAAGGAGACACTTTTGGAATCGGGCTTATGGCCCACTTTGGTTCAGCGTCCGTATGGTATAACAGCAGACCCCTCAGTTAAGCCAAAAGCTATATACATTTCGGGTTTTGATTCTGCTCCTTTGGCTCCTGACTATGACCTTATCCTGAAGGATGAGGATAAGAGTTTTGCTTCGGGGATAGAGGTACTTAAGAAGCTAACTGAAGGAAAGGTTCATTTAGGTTTGAAAAGTGGATATCCTGTATCGAATTCATTTGCAGATTTAGCGGGTGTCGAATACCACTATTTTACTGGTCCTCATCCTGCAGGGAATGTTGGTATTCAGATCAATCATATCAACCCAATAAATAAGGGTGATATTATATGGACTATAAACCCTCAGCATGTTTGTCTTTTAGGCAGACTATTTGAAGAGGGAAAATATGTGGCAGAGATTGTAGTTGCACTTGCAGGTTCTTTGGTTGATAAGCCTAAGTATTACAGGACTCAAATGGGTTCAGCTATAGGCTCTATAGTTGAAGGGAAGCTTGGTGATAGTGAACTGGCTCCACGGATAATTAGCGGGAATGTTCTTACGGGTAATAAATTAGCTAAAGATGGATATCTTGGCTTTTTTGATTCCTTGGTTTCTGTTATTCCGGAGGGTAATTATTATGAGTTGTTTGGTTGGGCTTTGCCTGGTCTGAAGAAATTCTCTAATTCAAGAACCTTTTTGAGCTGGTTAAGGCCAAACAAAAAATGGGATATTGATACAAACCTTAAAGGTGGTAAGCGGGCATTTGTAATGACCGGGGAATATGAGAAAGTACTTCCAATGGATATACTTCCTGTTCATTTATTAAAGGCTATTCTTGTCGAAGATATTGATAAGATGGAGCAGTTAGGAATTTATGAGGTGCTTGAAGAGGATTTAGCGCTCTGTGAATTTGTATGTACAACAAAGAATGATGTACAGGATATTCTGCGTAAGGGCCTTGATCTTATGAGAAGGGAGATGAGTTAATTAAGCCTTTTATCTTGTTAGAAGAAAAACTACTATGAAAAACGGAAAATTAAGACAGTTTGTCGACAAAATAAAACCCACTTTTGAAAAGGGTGGCAAACTCAGTTTCCTCCAATCAGCCTTTGACGCAGTTGAAACTTTTCTCTTTGTACCTAATGCTGTAACTGTCAAAGGTACTCATATAAGGGATAATGTTGACCTCAAGCGTTCTTTTATTCTTGTTATGCTAGCCTTGGTTCCAGCACTGGTCATGGGTATGTTTAATACTGGATTCCAGCATTTTCTGTCTCAGGGAGAGAGTGTCTCATTCTGGTCATGGCAGGCTTTGGCTTATGGGTTTATAAGAATTTTACCCCTATTGATTGTTTCCTATGGAGTAGGATTGGGAATTGAAATTGCAGTTGCACAGGTTAAAGGTCATGAGGTTAGTGA
>CAYUNU010000144.1:0-8217 GCA_964446195.1 uncultured Porphyromonadaceae bacterium
ATGAAACACATAATCACAGTCCTTCATTGCCTTACGAAGAGCACTCCTATCCATCATATCACCCAGGAAAATATTTGTTTCAGGTGGTAGCCAATCAGCTTTATCCTTAGATCGGCAAAGGGCATTTACTTCGTGTCCATCAGTAATCAAACTTACAACCAGATGTTCTCCAATATATCCGGTTGCACCTGTGACAAAATATTTCATTATTTACTTGTTTGAAAAGTTAATTATCCGATCTACCAACATGGATATCAGGGTGGTGATACAGTGAAAACAAAGAGTTAGAAACCGCCATGCACACATGAATCAGGATACAGGGCCATACCGATTGTGTTTCCCATGCTATGTAAGCCAGAATTAATCCAAATGGAATAGCTCCAATAGCCTCACGCAAACTTTTTGGATAATGGCTTAATGAATATAAAACGGTTCCAATCACGGCAGCTGGCCAGAAGCCAATAACAGGAACCAAAGGGAATAACAACAGTCCCCGGAACAAAATCTCATAAGCAATCAGATAAACGACCCAAGACAGTATATTTTTAAAAACTAATCCTGATGTCCACTTACTGTCCCTTATTTGTGGGAACTCCTTAAGATTATGCGAGCCTCTGGATGCAAAATAACTTAGGCCTGCCAATATCAAGCCAATAGCCAAACTTATAAGCCATAATCCCGGCTTCACTAAAACCGTAAACCTTAATCCCAATATGATACTGGCATCAAAGCCAGAGAAAAAAGTCACCAACACAGGAACAGCACCAAATAAAGCAGCTCCGTAATATCGCATCAGGATTATTTTTCTCCCTTCTCCTTTTTCCAATACTCTAAAAAAAAGAGGCCAATAGAAGAGAAAAGAAACCAGCAACCAGGCTGGGCTAAAAACCATGAAAAAATCGCTCTGCTCCATATTTAGCTTAAATATTAAATCCCTGCTAAATTAGCAAATGGTAAGATTTCATTACCTTCGTGGCTCAATTATTTTCTCATGAAGCAACGGATATTTTTATATTTTTTGATCGCTTTCCTTTTACCAGGAAATCTATTTTCTCAGAAGTTAAAAGTGGCCTGCATTGGCAATTCCATAACCTACGGCTCGGGCATGCCTGATCACCAGACTATGTCCTATCCTGCACAATTACAATATTGGATGGGCAATGATTATGATGTTCAAAACTTTGGAGTTAGCGGTGCAACAATGCTTCGTAAAGGAGACAGACCATATTGGGAAGAAAAAGCATTTACTAATGCATTGGAATTTAATCCTGATATAGTAATAATCAAGCTCGGAACAAACGACAGTAAGCCTCAGAATTGGGCCTTTGCAGAAGAATTCACAAAAGATTACAGGGACATGATACAGCGCTTCAAAAGCCTTTCTTCAAAACCCCGGATATTATTGGCCCTCCCTGTTCCTGTGTTTACAAAAGAGAAATGGGGTATCCGTGATTCTGTTGTTAGCGAGATAGTTATTCCGGAGATTAGGGAAATTGCCAACAAGGAAACTTGTGAAATAATCGACCTGTACACTCCCCTATTGGAATCAGGCCAATTCTTCCCTGATCAGATACATCCAGATCCCATTGGAGCATCTATTATGACTGAAATAATTTACCTCAAACTTTTTCAAAAATCAAAAGGTGATGGGGGTGGATACTTCAATCCATGCACTCATCCTGTCCCCAGTTTTGAATACCGTTCTGGTGCCGGTTGGGGTGAAGGTAAATATTGGATGTCGCAACATCAGGATATAAATAAGATAGGTGAAGACAGAAAAGTAAGACTAGTCTTCCTTGGAAATTCTATCACACAATCGTGGGGAGGAGAAGGTCGAAATGTATGGTCTCCTGTTCCAGAATTATGGGACTCCTTATATAAACCTCTGGATGCAGCTAATTTTGGGATATCAGGAGACAAAACCCAGCATATCCTCTGGCGTATAGATAATGGTAATTTTGATAAGATAAAGCCAGAACTTGTAGTGCTCGCCATCGGAGTTAATAATTTCAGCGCCAATACAGCTTTGGAGATATCAGCAGGCATAAAAGCAATTGTAAATAAACTAGTTAAGAAATGCCCCTCAGCGAAAATATTGCTCTTGGGGCCATTCCCTGCAGGAGCTACAGAAGAAGATCCACTGAGAATAACATACCGTAAGGTCCATGAGTTAATTAGCCCTCTGGATAAGAAAAGAAATGTCATTTATAAGAATATCGGAGGCGCATACATTTTAGATGACGGCAAGCTGAACTACACATTAATGAGAACTGACAATATCCACCTTGGCCCAAAAGGATATTACATGTGGGCCGATAACATTCAGGAAGAAGTTAACAAGGTTTTTTCCGGTAAATAATAATGACTATTATTATAAAGATTTAGAAATCTAATATTTGATTATGAAGAAGATCATCATTTTAGTTTCATTATTGATATTCGTATCCTTATCATTATTCTCACAAGCTAGCTCAGAGAAACAAAAAATTCGACCGATTAAGTTTTTCGTCGGTTTACAACCGGCAATTAATATTGAGCCTTTCGATGAATTCAGAAACTCCTTTGATGTCAATATTCTGCCCTTCCAATTGGAATACTCATTAAGTGATAAATGGAGTTTACGACTGGCACCTACAGCCTATATGCAGTTCAAACCTGAGTTTCCAGCAGAAATATCCAGGATAGGAACAGGTGTTACTATTCCCTTTCATTTCGCAAAGAAAAACTCGGAGGAAGGTCACCGAGGGTTTTATGTTGGGCCTCATGGAGCGTTGACAATGAATAGACTTGACAATTTCATGGCTACTTCAGGAGCGGTAGAGATGGGATATTACTTCCTATTCAATTCCGTTCTAAGCTTGAATATTGGAGCCCAGATTGGCAGAACTGTTCAGTTTGCTCAAGATAATGGATACAACATACTAGCCCCTCATAGAGCTGCTGTTTTTGCTTTTGGTATTTGGTTTTAGTATTTTATATATCAAGAACCAGTCCCATCATGAAATGGCGCCCTGCCTGTGGGTAGTATCCGAGCATTTCATTCCTGCTGCCTTCATAGAAATAACTATAAACCCAGGCGTTACTTTCATATTTCTCATTGAAAACATTAATAGCATCAATAAACAAACTAATATTTGAGATGAATTTGGGTTTAAACTCATAGGCCAACCTAATATTATTAACAAAATATGCATTTAGCATCCTGTCATTACTAGATGTGTTATCAATAAATTGTTTCCCGATATACTTCGATAATAGTGCCAATTCCATCCCTTTAACGGGGTTCCAGCTTATACGGCTACCCACAACAATTTCCGGTGAAAAAGCCAGACTTGTATTTTCATGTAAAATGCTTTGCTGTTCTCCTGTATCCCAGTCATCCACAAATTCAGTAAATGCTTTTATCCTGTTTCTACTCAGAGTGGCATTTGCTTCCCACTTGAGCGTTTTAAAGGCTTGATAAGCAATCATCGCCTCTATACCAGCCCTGTAACTATCTGGCACATTAACCATTATTGCAGAACCGACATCATTTATCTCACCTGTCAATGCTAATTGATCACGGTAATCCATAATATAAGCATTTAAGCCAACTGAGAAATTTGAAGTTCGATAGGAATGTCCTAGTTCAAAATCATCCAGGTGTTCAGGCCTAATTTCATCTCCGGGGCGAGCATCAGTGAAATTACTTCGTTTTGGTTCTCTATTGCCAACAGAATACGAAAAATAAATCTCGTGATTCCCAGCCATATCTATTGACACACCTGCCTTTGGATTAAAAAAATTATACTCATGAATCTGAGATAAATCTCTAAGATCATCATCATTGCCATTTATCTCGTAATCAATATGCCTTATTTGCAGGTCAGAATAGATATTTACTTGAGGAATAATTTGGTAATTAATCTTCGTGAAATAGTTCATTTCCGTTTTGAGCCCGTTGGAGAAATAATACTGATGTCGGATATCACTATTGGAGGCATATTCACTCCAAATTACTCGACCAAAGTGGTCACCATCGTATCTGTTCCAAGCACCACCGCCAGTAATATTGATTTTATCCAAAGTGTAATTCAGATTTATTACTCCCCCAAAGAATGAATTATCCAGCCATTTTCTCCTGATTAAATCAGAAGAATAGACTGTTTCCTGCCCAATAACCAGAGGTTCCATAAGGTAGTCTTCAAGATCCTCATCTTCTTTATACTGTTCGTAATAACCCTCGCCTAATGTATAGTGAATAGCAGTATTAATATTCAAGTTTCTAAATATCTGACTCGACCAATGGATCTGATAGTGTGTTTGAGAATAATCATCTACCTCATTATCATAGGTATATGGATTGTAAGTCCTGTCTGTTTCCAACAATTCGGCAGGTACACCTCCCCAGGCCTGATAGGTACGTTCCTTACCCGCAAATGACGTGACTCTAACAATACTCCTCTCGCCATACCATCCGGCCGACAGATAGTATGACTTCATGTTGGCAAAAGCTCTATCAATATAACCATCTGAACTTAGCTGTGACAACCTCACATCAACGCTAAGATGCTTATTAATTAAGCCCGTACTTGCTGAAACAGAACTCTTTAAGGTTTTGAATGATCCAACAGTTGATTGTATCTGGGCAAATGGTTTTGGTGAAACTGATTTTGTTTGGAAATTGATATTTGCCCCAAAAGCTGCCGCCCCCTGAGTAGATGTTCCAACTCCTCGCTGAACCTGAACATTTTCTACTGAGGAAACGAAATCAGGCATATTTACCCAATATACGTCATGTGATTCGCTATCGTTGTATGGTATACCATTTATGCTAACATTAATCCTGCTCGGGTCAGTTCCTCTTATTCTTATACCAGTATATCCTATTCCTGTACCTGCATCAGAAGTAACAACAACCGAAGGAATCAGCTCAAGTAAATAAGGAATATCGCGCGTCCTGTCTGATCTACTCAGCTGCTCACTGTCGAGGTTAGTGTAGGCGACAGGATCATTAACATTTGCCCGGTTTGCCAGAACAATAACCTCTTCAGCCATTAGGCTTTTTGCCTTAAGAACAATATCAAATTCCAGATTTTTGTCAATGCTCAACTCTTTAAGCCATTTATCATATCCGATAAAACTGACCATCAGGGTATAATCACCTTTTTTTATATTATCTATCCTGAAAAATCCATCACTATCTGATGTAGCACCATTCATCGATCCGTAAAAAGAGATATGTGCTGAGGGCAAACTTTCTCCCATTTCATTAGTAACCCGTCCACTGATGCTCACCTGTGCATTTAATTGAATGCCCAGGAATAGCACCAATGAGGTAGCCATAATTCTGGTAATCATATCTAAAAATATTTAATGGCGGCCAATGTCCCTGTGGCCATTCTCCCTTCGTCGGCATTATCCGAATCAGGTGCTAAGGGTATGATCTCAGCCTGTAATATTTGGCACCCCTAGTTGACAATACAAATTTATTAGAATTTGCCTTAAAAAAAAAGCCGCCGGGAAAAAATCCCGACGGCTCAAACTCAATCCTATCCTTTACTATACTATCTCACCCTTCAATACATCTGAAAATGCCTGCTTGAGCGAATCTTTTGGCAAAGCTCCTTTTGCCATAGAAGGCTGTCCTTCTACAGGTATAAATAAAATTGATGGAATACTCTGAATACCAAAAACTCCTGATAATTCTCTTTCTGCCTCTGTATCAACTTTGTAAATAACTAATTTACCATCATATTCTTTAGATAACTCTTCTAATACAGGTGCTACCATTTTACAAGGTCCACACCAATCAGCATAGAAATCTATCACTGCAGGTAGTTTGCCCTCAAATTTCCACTCTTTGTTAATTTCGTAATTAAATACTTTTTCTTTAAATGTTTCTTTGGTTAAGTGTTCAATAGTCATGATAATCTTCTTTAATTTCTTTGATCTAATATACTTAAAATAATTCCAATCTTTTTTATATCTAATTATTTAGATACTTCCATCTATCAACACTTATGCCAAATGAGAAAGAGAGCCTGATTGACATAATAACAGGAAAAAATGGTAATTTTGTCAGCCAATATTCCGAATCTGGCAGTAAAATATGAAAATAGAGCTTAAAGATCCTGTATTTCAACACATTTCGAGGATAGCCACTGAAAAGGATATTCCTGTCTATCTAATTGGTGGATATGTAAGGGATGTAATAATGAAGCGGCCAACTACTGATATTGATATTATGTGTGTTGGCAGCGGGATACAATTTGCTAAATGGGTTGCAGATGATCTCGGGAAAGTTAAAGTACAGGTATTTAAAAGCTTTGGAACCGCAATGCTCCAATATAAGGATGTTCAGCTGGAATTTGTTGGTGCCAGAAAAGAATCATACCGAGCTGATTCCAGGAACCCAATAGTAGAAGATGGCAGTTTAGAAGATGATGTTCAAAGACGCGACTTCACTATCAACACATTGGCAATCAGCTTAAATGAGAAAGATTTCGGAAATCTATTAGATCCTTTTGGGGGCTTGGCTGACATCAAGGCGAATCTTATAAGAACACCCTTACCTCCCGATAAAACATTTTCGGATGATCCTTTAAGGATGCTTAGAGCAATAAGATTTGCAACCCAGCTAGATTTTAAGATATCGCCAGAAACCCTTGATTCGATCAGAAGAAATAGTCATAGAGTTGAGATTTTATCTACCGAGAGAGTTACTGAAGAAATCAATAAAATTATTTTAAGTAACAAACCCTCCATTGGCTTCCTATTAATGGACCAGACCGGCTTACTGGAATTAATCTTCCCGGAACTCCATGCGACTAAGGGTATTGAAAAGAAGCAAAACCAGAAGCATAAAGACAATTTTCTGCATACTATTAAGGTTCTTGACAATATAACACCTAATACAGATAACCTTTGGTTGCGTTGGGCTACTCTTCTGCATGATATAGCTAAACCTCTTACGAAAAGATTCGAGCCTGATGTTGGATGGACTTTTTACGGGCATAATCATTTTGGAGCCAAAATGATCCCTGGGATTTTCAAAAAAATGAAACTTCCGCTCAATGAGAAAATGAAATATGTTCAAAAGCTTGTTAATCTGCATATGCGTCCGGTTACTCTTGCCCAGGAAAAAGTAACAGATTCAGCTATCAGACGCTTGCTTTTCGAGGCCGGGGACGACATTGATGACCTAATGACCTTATGTGAGGCAGATATAACATCAGGAAATAAAGAGAAGGTTAAGAAGTATTTGAAAAACTTCAATTTGGTGAGGCAAAAGCTGAAGGAGATTGAAGACAAAGACCGTGTTCGTAATTGGCAACCACCAGTATCGGGTGAAGAAATTATGGAGGTCTTCGGAATTCCCCCCAGTAAAATTGTTGGAGATATAAAAAAAATTATCCGGGAAGCTATTCTCGACGGGCACATACATAATACCCGCGAGGAAGCCTGGGGACTGATGTTACAGACAGGTATAGATATGGGACTCAAACCCGCCAACCCAGAAATGCCTCTTATAGATATTAAAACTGAAAGAAATGAAGAATCTTAACTGGAAACCAGGAACGATGGTTTACCCTCTGCCCGCTGTGATGGTGAGCTGTGGTGAAAAGCCTGAAGAGTATAATATTATTACCATTGCATGGACAGGCACAATAAGCACCGACCCTCCTCAGTGCTATGTCTCCATCAGGCCGGGGCGCCATTCATATGAAATCATAAAAAGAACAGGTGAATTTGTAATCAACCTGAGCACTGCAGATCTGGCTAGAGCAACAGATTGGTGTGGCGTAAAATCAGGAAGAGATTTTGATAAATTCAAAGAGATGAAGCTTACTCCGGTACCAGGAGAAAAAGTTAAGGCTCCCATTATTGCTGAATCCCCTATAAATATTGAATGTAAGGTTAAGGAAATTAAAGACATGGGCGTTCACCATATGTTTATTGCCGAGGTAGTTAACATTCAGGCCTCCGAGAAATACATGGATCCTAATAATGGCAAATTTGAACTCGCTGCAGCTAATCCCCTGGTTTACATCCATGGTTCATACTACCAAACAGGAAAGCGTATAGGCAAATTCGGTTTCAGCGTAGAAAAGAAAAAAAACTAAGCAGTAACTCGTAACTTATAACTTGTTACCGGCCGCCTACCTATACCGAATATCCAGATAAACCGGCAGGTGATCAGAAAAACCACCGTGGTAATAATCGCCCAGATATGTT
>CAYUNU010000145.1:0-8206 GCA_964446195.1 uncultured Porphyromonadaceae bacterium
TCATAACTAACAACTCCCATTTTCCCAACATAATCAACCGGCAGGGCAATAGCAAGTTTCGTTTGGTTATCCAGATAATGCCAGATAAGGTCTCCTCCGGTAAGCGAGTATTCACCATCTTCGGTAAAGAACAGCTGTGGTACTACTTCCTCTCTCTCTGGAACTGCAGTTAAATATGCTACTCTGATCTCCTCAGGTCTTCTTTTCTCATCCCAATAATGAAAAACTAAATAACGGCCTGTCACATCAATAGATTTAGGAGGAGAAATTTCATCTGAATGAACAAGTTCAGGTGCCAATTCATACTGGGTTTCAGGTAGGTAAAGGATGAAGGTAGACTTATTAGCTTTTTTATCCCAGTAGAATAGTTTTTCCAATTCCATCGATCTTGTGTAGGCAACGGCAGGACTAATATTCAGGGCCTTCTGAAATTCATCTAGCCCTACCCAGGCCTGTTTTATCTCATAGCCCTCTTCCTTAGTTTTATTAGCGTATAAGGACATCAAAAAATGCTTGAGGGTGCCTCGGAACTCTAAATCCCGGTTTCTTTTCCAGGTTCTGTTTTTTCTATTTCCATCCTCTATCAAATCAATATAAAATGCAGAGCCCGAGAATGCATATGATGCCTGATCTGTTCTCCCATATGAGTCTTTTTTATCCTGATTAAACCAGAAATAATCGAGGAAATAAACCATGGTGTAACCAAGGTATTTATTCTCAATTTCCAGAGGTTTGGTTGCATGACCCGTTAGTCTTTCTCCATCGTAATAAAAAAACAAATCAGTAGGGTTCTTCACTTCGCAAAACCTGCCTATTGGATCGCCCAATAAATATTCCTTAAATTTCTCATAACCGAATTTCCAGTTGGCCGGATTAGCTCTTTTTACCACCTCACTAAGCTCTACCACCTGGTTTTTCATCCTGATGTTTAATTCCTGATGACTACCTTTACTAAGGGCCATATTTTCTGTATGCACCTGATAACTGATATGTCGGAATACTAACTCGAACTCTCCTGCCGGCACTTCCTCCAATTTGTATTCTCCTTTTAGGTTTGTTGTTGTTCCTATTGATGTAAAAGGAATAAAAATTGTAAGATTCTCAACAGGATTACCAATTGAATCTGTAACAACACCGAATACAACACATCTATTTTCCTGTGCTTCTCCAAGCACAGAAATAAGGGCAAAGATTAAAATCAGGATAAATTTTCTTTTCATCGGATTAAATTTTCAATCTGTAAATGTTGGTATAATAGGGATAGGTTTTTACCTGATAGGTGAAATAGACAATATTGCGGTGAACCTTGATATTATTAATATTGTGTAAATCAGGAATTTCCACTTCATTTACTATTTGACCGTTATCAGGATCTATCTCTTTAAGAACTACTCTACCTCCTAATGGATGAAAAAGCGCATATATCTTTCCCATTGCTTCATCAAGAAAAATCTCCTGCTTAAACTTCTTTTGATTAAGATCTGTTGCCGTGAAAAAATTAAAGAAGTATCTGTAGGTGTAATTATGAAAGTCGATAGGAACCTTTCTCCCAGGGACGCCTAAAGAATCAAAGGTTTCAATATGATTATCAAAAAAATCGAAGATTAATAATTCATCACCAAGAGCCACTATTGGTGCACTTACATATTTGTAGATCTGTTTGGTTGAGGTTGGAGGTTGAATATATCTGCCAAAACCATCAGGATCATTTACTGTCTTCACCAGTAGAGGGCGGAAAGCATCAGGTCCTGAACGAAAGGTAGAATTTTTTGTTCTGTTAGATATTTGGAAGAATAAACTCTCTCCCAACATTGCCTTAATTGGGAACAGGTATTTAAGAAACTCAGGGTAATAAGTTGTATATGTGAGCTTTATTGAGTCGTCATAAAGGTCTATTTGTCGAACATTTTTACGTGTAAGTAAATGGAATGAGCCCAAATAGTCTTCAAACAAATACATATGCTCGGGGGTCATGTGCTCGGGTATTTTTATTTGCTTGCCTACATTGGCAACCGGAAAGTTATCAATTTGCTCCCCCATTAAATCAGTCAAATATAAGCGCTGGTCGGAGGTCTTGCGAAAGGGGGAACCGACAATAATCATCCTGTTTCCAAAGACGGAAAAATCTAAAACATTAAGAGTATCTCCCAGATCAACCTTCTGAATTCTCTCGGCTGAGATAGTTACTTCTCCCAGTTCAGTTGTTTCTTTTTGGAGGTAAACCTCAATTTCATTTTTATCCTTTTTGCTTATTAGGGCCTGATTTATTGCATATGATACATGGGAGAAATAAAGAAGGACAGGAAGTGTTTCCACCTCAAGCTCAAAAAACCCGTCATCACCGCTAATTCCGCCGGAAGAGCTCCCCACAATAGTAATATTTACACCAGAGATAGGAATAAGGCTGTCTGCATCATAAATGTGGCCACTCACAGACTGTTTCTGAGCGTATGATCCGATCGTGATCAAATAGCATAAGAATAAGAAAACTGCTTTTTGCATGGTATATGGTTTAGTCAAGGGGGGCGATATAAAAGTAGTGGATTCAAATTAGGATTACAAATTCATAAGCTGTCATCCGTCATTTGTCATCCGTCATTTGTCATCCGTCATTTGTCATCCGTCATTTGTCATTCGAATAAATTTTGATTTCTATCTTTGGGGCATATGTATTCAGGTATCGACTTAAATCTTATTCCTATTTTATTATTGGCTGCTTTGATGACCGGGATGACAAAAACCGGAATTAGCGGCCTTGGCCTTGTTAGTGTTCCATTGCTAGCCATTGCCTTTGGGGCAAAAGAATCTACAGGGATCCTCCTACCGATACTTATTATGGCTGATGTATATGCTGTTATTTACTATCATCGATCGGCACAATGGAAGATTATTCTTAGAATCCTGCCGCCCGCTTTTGTGGGAATTGGGATAGGGATTATTACCGGAGAAATAATATCTGCTGAACAATTCCGACTGCTGCTATCTGTCGTAGTTTTAGCAATGGTTATCCTGATGGTTGTAAGAGACTTGGGTAAAAAGAAAGAAAATATTCCTGATAGCTGGTGGTTTGCTGGAATAATGGGCTTGACAGGTGGTTTTGCGACCATGATTGGGAATGCTGCAGGGCCCGTTTTTGCAGTTTATTTGCTGGCCATGCGACTACCAAAGAAATCCTTTATTGGAACCGGAGCCTGGTTTTTCTTTATAGTAAATCTCTTTAAAGTCCCCTTCCATATTTTCGTATGGGAAACCATTTCCTGGCCTACCTTTCAGTATGATCTTATTGCCTTGCCTGTAATACTGATTGGTGGTTTCATAGGGGTAAAACTGGTGAAATTATTTCCTGAAAAAGTATATCGCTGGTTTGTTGTAATCAGCACATGCTTGAGTGCTGCTCTTCTATTGTGTTAAAATAGTGCACATCATGGTTAAAAGGGTAATGACTTATCCATAAAAAAAGCTTGAAATTTGATTAAAAACAAGCATTATTATGAAAACAAGAATTGTACTCATTGCTATTACCCTCTTTTCCATCTTCCTTTCCAATAACAATGCCCAGGTTATGCAAAGCATTAATGACCCAAGCAACTTCTTTCCAACAGACCAAACAACCCATCCGATGTTCAAAGCAGGTGGAGATACCATTTGGAGCACAAGCTTCGATTGGGAGGATCCCGGTAATCCAAGGGGATGGTCCACTCCTGAAGGATGGGAGATTGGTGAAGTAACAGATTTTGGATTTAATTGGATCTGGCAAAAGGACACTTTCAAATTCAATGAAGACAAAACAAAGTGGGCTCCACCTGAGCATTTTCAAACTCCGGATGATGGATTTCTCTTATTCCCTATACAGGCCTACAACATGGCAGATGGAGTTTTCACAGGGTATGATGCTGATGCTTACATAATTACTGCACCCATTGATTGTTCATCAGCACCCTCAGTTGTAATAAGTCTGAATCAGTATTTCAGGTATTGCTGCAGCAATGTTTTTCTTGAAATGGCGATTTCTAATGATGATGGAGTACACTGGGCGACTTATGACATGACCTTTGGAACTCCGTCGAATAGTGTTGTTCCTCCACAATACAAATCAGTAGAGATTAACATTTCGGATGTAGCAGCTGGCATGAGCGCAGTTTTGATAAAGTTCCAGATGAGAAATGCTGAGAACTATAATTGGTTTATTGATGATCTGGTCTTGACCGAAGCATATGAAGTTGATATGGTTCTTCAAGATTATTGGGCTGAGATGAATGGTGGTTTCACTGAAACTGTTGGTCATATCAACTACCTACCCATGAGCCAGATTGGTTCTGCATCAACTGTATCAGGCATAATTGGCGACTATGATTTTCGAGGAGCTGTTCAGAATGTAGGTATGGAGGACACTTATGACTCTTATCTAAATGTGCGAATTTTGAGGAATGGCGAGGAAGTATCGTCCACAAACAGTGAACCCACTAGTCTCTGGACACTTGACAAAGATACTCTATCTATGCCGGAGCCATTTCATCCTGATGACTATGGCTACTACGAAGTTAATTTTGACGCTTTCACAGAAGGAGATTTACGCACAGAGAATAATCAGGCGAGTCTCAATTTTACTGTTGGCGATTCTCTCTATTTAAGATCAGATAAATCTGCAGAAGCATCAGCTAATAGTGGAGGATGGGGAGGATCTAACCAGGCTGGAGATATGGTTGGGATGATATATGACATTAATACCGAGACTGAAATTAATTCATTAACCGCTTATATTGCTGGTTTTGATGAAGAGGCCTACCCTGCTTTTCAATATGTTTTACTCAAATATACTCCTGAGGATGAAGGCTATACAGAGTGGATGGTTACCGAGATAGTTGATATGGATTCGACTATGCTTAAGAAGTGGGTAACTCTTGGCCTGGACAAAGATGGTGAGACTGAGTTTCTTGAACCGGGTGAATATATTGCTTGTGTAAGAATGTGGGGTGATAATGGAACTGAAGAGGGAGTTCAGGGAATGTATATTGGACGCGATTTAACAACCAAATGTGTTAATAAGTACACCTATGTGTATCTGGTAAGCAGTCAATCTGGCTTCTCACCAAATAAGTTATTGATGATAGGGATGGGCCTCAATGAAACAGGTGGACCCACAGAAGCACCTATCACGTTTAATGTTGACATGAATATGCATATCCAAAATGATGATTTTCATCCTGGATCAGACATAGTTGATGTTGCTGGAACATTTAATAACTGGGAGGGATCCGGAGCCATGACAGATGATGACGGTGATGGCATCTACTCAGTTACTATACCATCTGCAACGATTGGTGAAACTATTGAGTTCTCATACAGAATAAATGCCAATTGGGAAACTGCAGAATTCCCATATGGAAGTCCGGCAAGAACATATCAGGTAAAATACTGGAATGACCTTCACCATGTATATAACAATGGTGAAACAACAGGGATAAAGATTATTAACCTTGATCTTACCTGTCAGGTTTTCCCAAACCCCAACAGCGGCAGATTCACAATATCCCTCAAATCCGAAAAAGTGCATTCTTATAAGTTATCTTTGTTGAATACACTGGGAAAAGTAGTTTATTCAAATAATATTTTGAATAGTATTTCGCATGTTGAGGAAGTAAACCTGGATTTAGCCCCTGGCTTATATTTCATAACAATTGAAAATGCCGACAGCAAAAGGGTTGAGAAGGTTATTGTGCGATAAGCGAAAAATTAAAACATAATAGTTTTCATGGCCCGGTCAATTATTAGCCGGGCCATAAACATTTATACTACAAAGAATATGAAGTACAAACATTTTGCAAAAAAAGTATTTCTTACGGGCCTTATCGCCCTGATAATCAATATCATTCCTCACAACACATTTGGTCAGTTTGATATCCAATCAACAGGTTTGGCTCCACTCATTTTATGGTATAATCAGCCAGCTGATCAGTGGATGACTGAGGCGCTACCTATTGGTAATGGGCCAATGGGAGCAATGCTTTTTGGCGGGACTGAAATCGAAAGGATTCAGTTCAATGAGATTAGTCTTTGGAGTGGCGACAGGATGCCCAGTGATGATGATATCGAAGAAGAGAGGATGGGAGCTCATCAGGCTTTTGGTGATATATTTATTCGCCTTGGCCATGATGAATCGAAGGTAAGCAACTATAAACGTGAGCTCGATTTGGAAAGAGCAATTCACACTGTTGAATATGACTATGAAGGAGTACACTACAAGCAAACCGCCTTTGCCAGTCATCCAGCAAAGGTCATTATTGTTCACTTATCGGCGAATAAGCCTGCCTCTATCTCCGGAAGAGTTTGGCTAACAGATATGCATGGTGCTAAAATAAGAACGGCAAAAAACAGGTTTTTCTCTGTAGGCAAAATGGACAATGGTTTTGAATATGAAGCTCAGCTACAGGTTCTGAATGAAGGAGGAGAGTTAAAAAGAGCTCCCCAGGAAAACTCATGGAAAACCCCGATGTCGCCTATTGGCTTAAGTTTAGAAAAATGTGATGCAGTCACCCTGATTCTTGGAGCAGGCACAAATTTCGAACAGGATTACTCCAAAGAGTGGCTTGGGGAGCATCCTCATGCCAGAGTGACAAAGCAGGTTGATATCGCAGCAGCAAAAAGCATGGATGAACTTAAGGAAGAACACCTTAATGACTACCAATCACTTTTTGGCCGGGTATCTCTAGATTTAGGCAAAACATCTTCTGAGTTACTTACAAAGAGCACCTTGGATCGCTTGGATGCCTACACAAATACTAACTCAACAGATCCCGAACTTGAGGCTCTTTTCTTTCAATTTGGAAGATACCTATTAATCTCTTGTTCCCGTCCGGGTGCATTGCCAGCTAATCTACAGGGTGTCTGGAACCATAGTAACTTACCAGCGTGGGCAGGTGATTACCACTCGAATATTAACCTTGAGATGAATTATTGGCCTGCTGAAACAGCCAATCTTGGTGAATGCCAGATACCATTTATAGATTACATTAATAGTTTGCGCGAAGTAAGTGCAAGAAACACCCAACGACACTATGGTGATGTGCGCGGTTGGACTGTCCAAACCATGAACAACGCATGTGGTATATCCTTCTGGAAATGGAATGCCCCCGGGAGTGCCTGGTATGCACAACACTTATGGGAACATTATGCATTTGGCCGGGACAAGGAGTACCTTCGCAATGTTGCCTATCCCATATTAAAAGAGATCTGTTATTTCTGGGAGGATCATCTGGTAAGAAGGCCTGATGGCACTCTCGTAACTCCTGATGGCTGGTCGCCCGAGCAGTACAAATATGAGCCTGAAGAAGGTGTGACTTATGATCAGGAGATTATATATGATTTATTCACTAATACAATAGAGGCAGCTGATGAGCTGGGAGATGACAAGGAATTCAGGAAGCATATTGCCAAGATGCGAGATGATCTATTAAAACCCGCTGTTGGACGATGGGGGCAGCTGAAAGAATGGGAGATTGACAAAGATGACCCTGAGGATAATCACCGTCATGTGTCTCACCTTTTTGCTCTTTATCCGGGACGACAGATAAGTATGGCTCTGACCCCTGATTTGGCTGAGGCTGCACGCGTTTCGCTGAATGCTCGTGGTGACGAAAGCACTGGATGGAGCAGAGCATGGAAAATTAATTTCTGGGCCAGGCTTGGAGATGGTGACCGTTCATATAAGCTTCTAAGAAACCTTATTAACCTGGTCGATGAAACAAGAACTATATATGGCAAAAGCGGTGCTGGAGTTTATTCGAACCTATTTGATTCACACCCTCCATTCCAGATAGACGGAAACCTGGGTGCAACTGCAGGATACATTGAAATGATAATGCAGAGCCATGCAGGAGAAATTCAAATACTTCCCGCATTGCCATCAGCATGGCCAACTGGTTCTGTTAAAGGCTTGCGTGCCAGAGGTGGATTTGAAGTGGATATGAGCTGGGAAAATGGTGAGATGAAATCAGTTACAATCCATTCTTTAAATGGACAACCTTGTAAGGTAACATATGGCAAAAAAACCTGGAAATCAAAAACAGAGGCTGGAAAAACATACCATCTTAATCAAAAATTGAAAGCCATATAGACATGAGAAACAATTCGAGCTTCATTCATTTTTTTATTCTCCTGATACTGCTTCAGTTTTCATCTTTTGCACAAAGCCAGACTGACTCTAATA
>CAYUNU010000146.1:0-8206 GCA_964446195.1 uncultured Porphyromonadaceae bacterium
CTTGGGTATTTGAAATTAGGTCAACCATCCGGTACATTATCAGGTGGAGAGGCTCAGCGCATAAAATTGGCAACTGAATTGGTTAGGCCCTCAAAAGGACATACAGTCTATCTCCTGGATGAACCAGCAAGCGGGCTGCATCCTTCAGATATTCAGGTTCTGCTCAACGCTTTGGAGGAATTGATCAAAAAGGGACATACTCTAATCATTGTTGAGCATGATCCTGTTCTGTTAACTGCTGCGGAGTGGTCGCTTGAACTGGTGCCGGTAAGTGGCCAAAAAGGGGGGGGGGTAATGTTCTCCCGAACACCTCTGGAGCAGCGCTCTGTGGATACTCCAATGGCAGTGGCTATAGCTAAAAATGATGCCAGAAGGCGAAATTTGCCACAAATATTATCCAGTAGAACAAAACAGGCAGATGATCAACATAATGACATTGAAATGTTTGGGCTTCGAACCAATAATCTAAAGGACATAAATATCAGGATTCCTACTGGTAAGATAACGGCCATAACAGGAGTATCGGGGTCGGGGAAAACTAGTTTGGTTTACGACAGTTTGTATAGAAGCTCTCAGTTCTATTTTTCCCAGACTTATTCTACCTATGTACGGTCCTTAATTGGTGGTAATAAGCCTGGTAATTTTCAATCAGCTAGTGGACTGCTTCCATCTCTGGCAATTGAGCAGAAATCCAGACAGACAAACTCGAGGTCAACAATGTCAACCATCTCTGGAATTTATCCGGTGCTCAGACTGGTTTTCTCGCGTTTTGCAAGAGATCAAAATGGTGAAAGACCAGATTTGATGGCACGACAGTTTTCCTTCAATGACAAATCCGGTGCCTGTTTGAGGTGTGCCGGATTGGGGACGGTTAAGGAGGTGGATACTCAGAAGCTCCTTGCCGACGATTCATTGTCAGTTTATGATGGGGCCTTCGCTGGTACTCGTACCGGGAAATTTTTTACAGATCCGGATGGACAATACATGGCTATCCTGCAGGCTGTAAGTTTGTTTTTGAAAAGAGATTTTTCTATTCCCTGGAAGATCTTAGAAGCGAAAGACAGGGAAACTATTTTATATGGCACGGGAAGCACCATTTATGAAGTTGACTGGAATTATAAAAGGAAGAATGTTACTGGTAGTCACGTTTTTAATTCCGAATGGTTAGGCCTTGTTAACCTGGTAAACGATGAATATGAAAAAAGAGCCGGAACAACCAGGCAGGCAGGTATTGAGAACGTAATGCAAGAGCTCGTCTGCCCCGATTGCCAGGGTAGAAGGATAAAGCCAGAAAGGCTGATTTATCTCCTGGATGGCGGAAGTATTGCTGATTGGCTTGAACTGACTGTTGAGGAATTTTTAAGAAGAGTGGAGGCATTCAACCTTTCCATAAGTAAGCAAAATTACACTTCAGATGAGGCCGTTTTTATTGGTAATGCATTTGCTGGCATGACCAATGTTCTTAAAACTATTGAACGGCTTGGTATGGGGTATATTCAGTTGGATAGATCAGTTTCAAGTCTTTCATCAGGAGAATATCAGAGGGTTCGTTTGGCTGCTCAACTTGGATCAGAGTTATCGGGCCTGATGTATCTTGTGGATGAACCTTCTACCTCCCTGCATCCATCAAATCAGGAAGAATTATGGAAGGTTTTTGAAAATATTTGCTCAAGAGGAAATACGATTGTCATGGTGGATCATAATCCCCTCTTTTACAGAAACGCCCATTTTATTATTGAATTAGGACCGGGAGGTGGTAATGAAGGAGGTGAGATAATTGCACAATATAATAATGAAAAGGGGAGCAAAAATGAAGTAGCTATCGAATCTAAAATAACTCTACCCTCAGAAAGGACGGATTTTGATCCTGAAAAGCATATTGCAGTCCTAAGAGATCTGAGAACCAATAACCTAAATATTGATAATCTATCCGTTCCCGCCGGATGGACAAGTCTTATTGGTGTATCAGGGAGTGGTAAGACGACTCTGATGAATGAGATCATTGAAGAGCTATTAAATAGTTCGCACAAGGATAAGATCATCTTGCCCGGTAAGGAATCTTTAAAGTGGATGTGGCATCAAAATCCCCTCAGTGCCCTTGGAATTTTTGAAGCAGCCAGAAAGGCATTCTGCTCATCAGCAGATAAAAAATTCGGCAATATAAAGCATGATTTTTTTCTCCTGACAAAGAAAGGTGGAAGGTGCGAAGACTGTCAGGGTAAAGGTGTACATAGGATTTCTCTGGATTATCTGGGTTATAGTAATGTTAGCTGTGATGCATGTGAGGGGACCGGTTATACGCAAATTGCCAGGTCATATAAGTCGAAAGGAAGCAGTTTCGATGATTTTTTGAATATCTCGCTTAAGGATCTTCTTGAATCAGGAAAATGGCCGGTTTTGGATCATGTTTTAAATACAGCTGTAAGAATGGGATTGGGTTACCTAAAAGCTGGCCAGAAAGGTGATAGTCTTTCTTCTGGTGAAAAGCAGCGTCTTTTATTGGTAAAGGAATTGTGTGATGGTGCCGGCAAAAAAAATATTTATCTTTTTGATGAACCCAGCAGGGGGTTACATCGCAAGGATAGTGTAAAATTTGTTTCCATATTAAATGAACTTATTGCAATTGGCCATAGTATCATTATGGTTGAACATAATCCTGAGCTGATTGTTAGTTCTGATTGGCTAATTGAATTGGGCCCTGGTGGGGGTGATAAGGGAGGTAATATAATTTTTAAGGGAACACCAGGTGATTTGTTGAAAAAGAGTGGTACCTCCAGCTCTCAAGTAATCAGGGGATTATGTCATGTAAAATGATAGTCTATAGAAAGGCAAGGTTTTTTTTATAATTTTATGCCTCTTTTAACGAATTGATTTAATGCTAAGGATTCTTAAGTTGCAGATATTTAGTAGTTTATTTATGTTATTTGTTCTTGCTTTGTCTAGCCACGGACAAAGCAAAACGATTAACTTCGTTTGGGAAGATGAGCAAAATAATGAGAGTAATGGAACATTAGTTCTGAAATGGCATAACAATAAGATTACTAATCAATGGGAGCTCCAGCTAGCAGTTGCCTGGGATAATGCGAGCGGAGAGTTTATATCCGATAAGAGTGCAATGCCTTTTATTTATCTTTCTGAATACGACATTGAAATTCATTCTGATGAAACAGTAAAATGCCTTAATTTTAGTGTTTCTAGCAATATTTATGAGATTCAATTCCAAGACCAGGGTGTGTTGAGGTTCAGTATACCTCCTGAAAAAGAAAAGCCAGGAACATTAAATATAATATTTCGTTATGCACTATCTGAAAAAGATATCGCTGATGCTAATATTGATCCAATCAGGATCCCTGAAAAACAAAGCGTAGCTATTAGTTTTCCAGATACACGAGTTCCTGAGGTGGAGAATGTTGATGAGAAAATAAGCACATCAACTGATACATTAAAACCAGAAATGCCAGCCAACTACATTGAGAATTGTGAGTCGGTTCGCAATCGACTTAGTAGTTTAATGGAACTCAGAAAAGTATCAAGTAAGCAGTTAAGTGATGAAGACAGTGAAATAGGTGTAATTCGCCATGATATAGGAAGTGTTGCCGGCATGGATTCGATCAAACAAGCTGAGTTTGAGCAGGCACTTCAATCTCATCTTGAGAGAGCGAATAGTAAAATGGCAGATATGGATTCAAGTCTGCTGGTTGTTAGAACGCTCAAGGAATTGATTGATAGTAATAAATTCCCGGCAGATTCTCTAAGCTTATACAATGTGGAGATTGCCCAGATTGAAACAGATATTTCCACATTAAGAGGTGAATATGTTCAGGCAAGAATTCAAATAAGAACTTTACTAGGCGAACTGGGAAGTACCTATGCAGATACGCAGCTAGCTGGAATGAAAAAAAGTCTGGAAGATAATTATGGCAATCTTTTTAGAGTTCATGTTGATTCATTGGAAAGTATACAGAATAATTATTCGATTATTGAGCCCAGGCTAAATCAGGAGATTGAAAAAGGCCCACGCAGGTCATATAAAAACGAATCGCTTCAATCACTAAAAAATTCTCACGAACTCCTAAAGGCTGAGTTAGACTCTGCCTATGGAGATCATCGAAAGGCTTATTTTGATTACATTAAAGAAAGTGAAGAGACTGGCAGACTGTCATCAATTGAGACCTTACATATTCGCTTTGATGATATATATGGATCTGTCAAGAGTCGTATGAATATTATGGATATGCAAGTCTCCCGTCTTTTAGCTTCCATGAATGGACAGATCATTAAACCGGTTCCTATTGGAGTAATAATTGGAGGTATTATTGTCTTATTCATCTTATTAGTGATGTTTACTGCAAGATTAGCCAGGTGGAGGAGTAGTAAATCAGGAAGCATTAAAAAAGTTGGTCCTAAAGGATCAGATATCGAAGAGTTTAGTCTTATCGATGATAAATTGGAAAAATCGCTTGAATATTACAAGATGAAAATTCCATTAGATCAACAAGATATGATGGTTTCAGAAGTGCATTTTCATCTTAGGGTAATAAAATCTGTTTACCATCTTATCCAGGGTGCATTGCTGGAAAAGAAACCGGAAAATTTTGGAGGTCTGATGTTCGGTCGACGATATAAGGTTAATGGCAATGGCAATGAAAAGAGTATAGTGATTGTTGATCGGATTGTCCCGGCAAAAAAAATTCGATTAGATATGTCTATTGGACAAGAAGATGGAGCTCTTCTCGTAGATGAAATTGATCTGCTTGTTGCTGATAATAAAAAATTGGCTCTACTTGGCTGGTTTACCTCCTCATCTGATTCCGACAATGAAATGCCCGAAAATTTGGTCAAGGTCCATCGAACTTATTTCAGGGAAAAATGGCAAATTGCCTGTCTTGTTTATCCAGGAAGCGATCAGATGACATCAGGTGTGTTTGTTAGAAGGAAAAGCGGTTTTTTTGATACTGTCCCTCCAGATGGATTCAGCCTAAGCTGGGATGAGTTATACCAATTTGCTGTTGATCCTCCCACAAAAAACGCTGTCGAAGATAAAAAAAGACCCGACTCATCTGCTTATCTGAAGATAGAATTGAACCAAAACTGGTGTGACTCTATCGTTGAACACCTGTTTATCCATCCTGATGTATTGCTCGAAATTTCAACTGAAAAGGATAACCAAATTCAAATGGTGTCGGGACAGAAAGCTAATGGCTTCCTTTATGGTGAAATATGGAACATAGAAAATGGCGACGAGGATATTAGTCAGGTATCATTTGAGGTTTTTATAAATAAGTTTGTACTGGCAACTAGCAGTGAGAATCCAAGAGAGTTGCCAGGATCCGAATTATTGGGTTGGGTGAAATTTGATGAGAATGAGATTTTCGAAAGTCTTAAATCTGCTATTCCTTATCATGAGGAAATATTTAAATCTCCCTTCCAAATATGCACCCTCCTAAACTCTAATACCTCGGAAATAAGGTTTTTCTCCAGGAAGCACAACCTGGAAATGAATAATAATACTATCGAGACTGAAGAGTTTAATTTCGAGGCTCTAATTACAAAGTCAAGATCCTAAAATGTCGGTTCTGAAAATATTTTTGCCGGTTAATTTATAATCAGGTCTCAATTGTGTATTTTTAGCCGGCAGATTAATCTCTGTTGTTTAAAATGAACCATATTTCAACTTATATAAATAATGTCGTAAAGCTAACACTATTAGCCTTGATCTTGCCTATGGTTTCATTTGCTCAAGTCCAGGATGATAAGTCTCAATTGAGCAAAGAGATTGAAGATATTCTAGGTAAGTACATGTATTTAGTAGGTTCTATCAAACCGGATGTTCAAATTGACCCTGTTCGACCATTTGTGCTTCTTTTTAGAAATGCAAAAGTTGAAGTTTATGACGATCTGGATCCTAAGCCGATTGCACATTTGATTTCAGTAAGGGAATATGGAGAAAAAATTAAAAGACTTTTTCCTGATGGAATAATTTGCCAAATAGATCTAGAAAACATGAAGCTGGGTAAATTGCCAGATATTGAGGGAAATAGAATGGTGGTGGAAGTGAAAGTCAGAAGAATTCTGGAAGGGGCTATTAAGGGAGAGAAATTTAGGAAATCAGAAAAATTGATCTTTCAGATTGGTTATGATTTTAGTGATGGCAAGTATGAGAATTTTCTTATTCATGGAATTTCTTTGATAACAGGGCATGAACATGAACTGTCAATGTCATTTTCTCCATCAAAATATTTAATAAGCAATAAAAATCTATTGGCTGATTCACGATTCCAAATCCCATGGGAGGACTCATGGAGAGCGGGAATAAATTATCAGTATATGATTAACCAGGCCTGGGGTGTTGGGACGGGAATTAACCTTGTCGTTAACAAGCATAGTCTCCTGCTGGATAAATTTGATCCCTTGAAGGGTCATAACTCCAATCTGACAGATATAAGATGGTCAGGTGAGTTTACATATATAGAAATACCGCTTTATGGATTGTATCACCTAAATTTGGGTAAGCGAATAAGCGCTGAGTTTTGTGGTGGTGGCTTTGCCGGATACCGGGTTTTTGAAGATATACAAAGTGAGGGAACGAATTTTCATAGTGGGAAGGTCCTTTCAGGAATAGTATCAGACCCTTTTAACTATGAAAATATTTCAACATATGACCTGGGGGTTGATATTGCCCTGGGTATCAGATATAGTTTAGGGAAACGATTTGGATTAATTGGACAACTGGGTTATAAGCAGGGCTTGGTATCATTAGAGAAAAACCTGGGAATAGATTTGCCGTACGAAATATACCAAGGGCAATATAATCCTTTGTTTTACAAGTCGGGCTCACCTGCTTATAGCAGAGCCTGGCTACTAAAGATTGGAATGACATTTAGTATTAATGGTGATAAATACTATAATTGAATTATGAAGTTAAACTACAGAAAATTTTACTTTAAAGTTGCATTTGTGTTTTTGTTATTGAGCCAATATGGCTTAACTTCCTGTACGAAAATTGATTCTCTTCCTATGTTAGAGATAGAAGTATTGAATGTTCAAAATGAGCCAGTTCCGGGTGTTCTTATGGGCTTGTTTGAAAGCCAGGAAGAATGGAGCATGCATGAGAACCCTCTACAAACCTGGAGGGAAACAGACCATAATGGAACAGTTCGGTACGACCACCTTAAAGAAGCGGTCTATTATATCTATGCTGATGGTGATAGTGTTAGCAATGTTGGTCATGAAATAAAGTTAAGCGAGCCCTTACGATTAAATGAGAAAAGACAGATTAGCATTACCATTGAATGATATCTAGAGGAAGCAAAATATTGTTTTTTATCCTGATGCTGACGAGTATTCAAATTGCCTGTGAACGGGTGGATCCTGTGGATTACAAAGGAACAGGTGAGAAATATGTCACATTAATAAATCCTGATGTTAAAAATCTCAGCAATACTGAATTCAAATATCTAGGAGTTCTGGATGAAAAGCATGTTTTTGAAATTCTCTCAGAGGCTCATCTTCCGATAGCTGGCAACCTTTTTTATTACAGCGACAGCCAAAATAGGATTTTCGGAAAAATTGAAGCGCTGAGTAATGATGGAAACGTTCTGAGATTAAGTGTGACGAATGTCAGTCTGAATGAGATTTTCGACTTTCTGTCTCTGGATTGCGATCTGAATGATTTTGAGCCGGATAGTACTTTTATCGACCCAAGAATTAGAGTCGATTCTGATACTCTGATTTTTGAGCCTTTAGAAATATTATGGAACATAGGTGATAATAAATGGGGCCTTTTGAATCTCGATAGCCTAAAGATTTATAACCAACTTTTCGGAGATGTGCAGTTTTTTATGGGCCCGGTTTGGGAAAATGGAGTAGGAACAAAAAGAATAGATCTTAAGTATGAGCTGGAGACCAAGCTGGATGCACAGGAATTATTTGACTTACTGGATGAAATTCCGGCGGAAAATGCACGGGGATTGATTCTGTCAAAATTGGTGCAGAAAAATACCGGCAGTACGCTTTATTCGCGGGAAATCGATGCTATCGTTGCCTTCACCAATGAATTTCCGACGAATCCGCTGACTCCTTCGTTGCAGAACGCCCTGGATCAGAGGTCCATTTCAGACGGCACAATCGTAAAAATCGGGGTTATTCTCCCGCTTAAAGCCGGTTATGCCGACGACGGGATGGCCATTCTCGACGGTATTCGTTA
>CAYUNU010000147.1:0-8198 GCA_964446195.1 uncultured Porphyromonadaceae bacterium
AATGTTGTTCATCTGAAGTATTGAGTGTGTCAACCTGAACAAGACATCTATCGAACATATAATTGAAATCACCTGGAACAGGCGCATCGTCTATGGTGTTCCACATCTCAATCTCCATTCCTCTGTTACCCGTAATAATACAATTGGCGAACAAGGCATTATACAAATTATACACGTAAGCCCTGCCATCATAGATAAAGAAGTTGTTTAAGACTACTGAAGGATCTGTTCTGGTGCCTATACCATAATTATTAGTAATGGTACAATGGTAAAATTCGTAGGATCCTCCAAGAGTAAGTGCCACACAGTGAGTTCCACAATCCGCAATAACACAATTATACGCCAGTATTGTCGAGCTCTGCGCCAGAATCCCGGCTACAGTCATGTTAGCTATAAGCGTATTAGAGAGTGTTAGGGTTGGATTAGTTGTATTAGCCAGGGTATCAACCTGAATACCCTTGATAGCATTTTTTATTATCCCGTAGTTAATCACATTATCATGACTCCCGCTTAGAAAATGTATTCCACCCAGGAGGTAGAGTCCACCATTATCATATTCTATCCAAGCTCCCCACTGTCCGGGTAAATCATCATACAGATCTTCCAGTCTATCGCCCAGAAATGACACAGGCTGCTCCAGAGACCCTTGCACATCAAGAGTTCCACCAACAAGCATGGATGATCGTTTATGAAAATGTATGTTAGCTCCCTGCTCAATAGTAAGAGTTTCAAGGCTATCGACATAAACATAGCCATAAACAAGGTATGGCTTGTCAGCTGTCCACGTTTGAGTGCCTACGGTATCCGTAACAAAAAGGTTAACATCCTGACCAAAAGAAACAAGGTCAACATCCTGAGTATTACCATTAGTCAAAAAAACCACAGAATCCTGAACCACCATCGGATCATTCTGATTTGTGGGATCAAGTGTCACCTCAACAAAAATAAAGATACTGTCATTCGGAGGTATCTCAACATCAGTAACTTCGACACCCTGAACACCATCAATATTTAGGCGATAATGAGATGAAGAATTCCCGGCAAGAAATATTCGATCAACAATAACTGCCTGACTGTTTTCATTATAAACTCTGAAATTCTTGGTTGTTGAACCTATGGTAGTAAATATGGTATCAAAAATTACTGTATCAGCAGAGAAAGCCAGTTTGGCTTCTGGATCTGTAATAATTCCAGGCTTTTCGCAAGAAAAAATCAGAAAAACTAATATCGTAGCAATGATAAAACCCGCAGAAATCCGCATAAAAAATGTTTTTTCAAATGTAAGAAAATAACGTGTTTATGTCTCGATTATTTGATTGAAGCCTCATTGGTTTTTTACTATTTTTGGAACTGTATGTTTCATGATTAAAAAATATCCTGATGAAAAAATTATTAACATCCATATTTCTGATAATTACCACCTTGGCCTGGGGGCAAAATCCTGTTCAAAAGTCTGATATTCTGATTCAGGGCTACTCCAAAACTATTGATGGGACTCAGTTTTGGTATAACTCTGCACTGCCTGATGTCCATGATGCCCTATTGGTGCGTGCAATCGACGGGACTCAAATAGCTGAGTGGGAAACCGAAGCTGTCCCGGAAACTAAGAAGAGTGACTTTGTTAATTTTATTTGGCAAGCTGGTTTGGGAGCAAATATGGGTAGTGCCAGAATGGATCTATTCTTCAATGATATTAAGGTTTTCTCTTTTTACACAGAACAAAGGAAAAGTTGGGATTACAAGGAAGAAGGGATGGAATTATCTTTCCGTAATGCATTTGAGGACGGTGCCGGCGATTATTTTGGTTTCATGTTCCTCAGGGTACCTGCTTCCATGTTGGAATCCGGCAAATCACAGAAGATCAAAGTTGTTGGCTCAAAGAGTAACAGTCAGGCCTGGTTTATGTGTTTTCAGGAGCCCATACCAACAGGCTTAACATTTCAAGCCTTCCCGGGAGTGATTAATAAAAATGGCAAACTAGTACAGCCGGTTTCTGTACAGATAGTATACTTTGGGCAGAAGGCTAAAGGCCAAATCACTTTAGACGGAGAAAAATTGGTCAAACTCGATCTGGATTTCGGAATTCAATCCTTTAATATTGATTATCCTCTTGTGTCAGAAGATACGGAGATAGTAGTTGGTCTTGAATCACCGAAACTCAATCAGAAACAAACAGTCACCCTCCATCCCCCCAAACAATGGAGAGTAAATTTCGTGCAACATTCTCACACCGATATTGGATATACAAGACCACAGACCGAGATTCTGGGCGAGCATCTTCGCTTCATTGATTATGCCCTGGATTATTGTGATGCTACTGATAACTATCCCGAGGAGGCTCAGTTCAGATGGACTTGCGAAGCATCTTTTGCGGTTGATGATTATCTCAGAAGCCGACCAGCCGAACAGGTTGAAAGGCTTAAAAAACGTATTAAAGAGGGTCGTATTGAGATTACCGGGATGTATTTTAATTTCGATGAGATGCCCGACGAACAGAGTTATGCAGCCTCTCTGCAAGCACTAGGCAGGATTAAAAACGCCGGCATACCGGTCACAGCGGCTATGCAGGATGACGTTAATGGAATAGGTTGGTGCTTTGCTGATTTCTTACCTTCACTTGGAGTTAAGTATCTTAATATGGGTACCCATGGGCACAGAGCACTTATTCCATTTGATAAACCCACGGCCTTTTGGTGGGAGTCGCCTTCGGGAAACCGGATGCTGGCATTCAGGGCAGAACATTACATGACAGGAAATACCGTTTTCGGTATCCATAGTCAGAACTTCCCATATTTCGAAGAGAAGCTCATGGCATATCTTAAGAGTTTAAATGAGAAAGACTACCCCTACGATATTATCCATATACAGCATTCAGGCTATCTAACCGATAATGCACCTCCATCGACACTCTCCAGTGATATGGTAAGGATGTGGAATGAGAAATATGAATGGCCAAAGCTCAGAACATCTACAGTCTCTGAATTTTTTGAGGAGATAGAAGAGAATCATGGGGATGAACTGCCGGTTATCAGAGGGGCCTGGCCTGATTGGTGGACTGATGGTTTTGCTTCAGGAGCCAGAGAGGGAGCAGTATCCCGACAAGCGCATGTTGATCTTATTGCCACTCAGGGAGCACTCTCTATGGCCCGTATGATGGGATCAGAGCTACCTCAAGGTATCACCGACAGAATAGATGCGGTCAATCAGGCCCTGCTATTCTACGATGAGCACACCTTTGGATTCTCAGAAAGCGTGCGCAGCCCATACAGCGCCGGAACAATGGAACAGAGAGCCCTGAAAGAATCTTATGCATGGGAAGCTTTTAGAAGGGCTCGTCAACTGAACGAGGAAGCTATGGGGCTCCTTCAAGCTTATATAAGTAAGGAGGATGTCCCTACACTGGCGGTTTTCAATACGCTTAACTGGGAAAGATCAGGATTAATTAATATGTATATTGATCATCAGGTACTACCTCTTGGTAAAACCTTCAAAATACTGGATAGTGAGGGCCAACCCGCTCCGGCACAGGCTCTGGGGCATCGATCAGATGGCACCTATTGGGGAATATGGGTTAAGGATATACCTCCAATGGGTTTTAAAAAATATACTATCAATGTCTATCCTGATGTTCAGATTAGTGATGCTTCGTCCATTGGAGATTTGAACAACAGCGATAATTCCAACTTGATTTTTATAGAGAATCAATGGTATAAACTAACTATCGACAAAAATATTGCAGGAATAACATCCATCCTCGACAAAGATTTAAACCTTGAACTTATTGACTATGAGTCGCCTGTAAAACTTGGCGAATATATTCTGGAGAAATTGGGTAACCGCTCCGAGATGGAAGCATATACACTCAAGACTTATGAAAGGAAAAGCCTTGATAAGATATGGTTTGAAGCTGCCGAGCATGGAGCTTTATGGGAGAGTTTACGATTCAAAGGAGAAGGTGAGAGCCTTATTGGCCCTGCAGGATTTGAATTGGAGATCAGGCTTTTTAAAACAGACAAGAGGATCGATCTTGCATATATGGTGAGAAAAAAATCAATCATTGAGCCAGAAGGATTTTACCTGGCATTTCCTTTCGATTTGAAGAACGGTGAAATTTGGTGCGAGGTGCAGGGAGGCGTAATGAAAGCCGGATACGACCAGATTCCAGGCTCTTCAACTGATTGGAATACAGTGCAAAATTTCGCCAGTATTCACAACGGTGAAGCCCAGATTGTGTTGAGTAGTCAGGAAATTCCACTAATGCAATTTGGAGGCATAAATACGGGGAGGTATGATAAAAATGCTAAACCCGAGTCAACACATATATATGGATGGCCAATGAATAATTATTGGATCACTAATTTCAATGCTGATCAAAGGGGTGAATTTTCATTCACCTACAGTATTACTTCGGGGAAGGACATGGGGACCAATTCTGCTACTCGTTTTGGATGGGGCAAACGAATTCCTATGCTTGGAAGAGTGCTGCCTGCTGGAAACAAAAGTAATTCAGAAACCAATAAATCATTGCTAAGTATAAATTCCGACAACTTATTACTAGTCAGCGCTCAACCCTTAAAAAATGATCCGAATGGCGTTTTACTTCATATCAGAGAAACCGGCGGTCAGGAAGCACAACTTGACATATTATCCAACAGTGGAATCAAGTTCACAATGTCTGAAACGAATGTATTGGGTGAAACGATAAACCAAGATTTAGAGCACATTACTTTTAAAGCCTGGGAGGTCAAGTTTATATACTTACACATCCTAGACTAAAAAATTTAAAAAAGGAGTTTACTATTCTACCCTAGTCAATTGCTGGTTCCTTTGCAGCTTCCAGCAACTCACTTATAGTTGCTACATAAAGGCCTACTACTGTATCAGCGGCACCGTAATATATCTTAACATCACTTTCTGGCTTGGCAAACCCCTCATCATCAAAATCTTCCACTATCCAACCTGAAGGAAAGCATACATTAGGCACCTGTCCTGCCAACTCCCATATCTCTCTGGGTTCAAGAATATTATGCCGACAACGGCCAATTACCTTAGAAGGATCATCCAGGTCCAGTAGCATAACTCCACCCTGATAAATATTAGCGCTACCAAAATGGCCTGCAACACCGTGATATATATGAAGCCAACCATCTCTGGTCTTAACTGGAGGAGGTCCTGAACCAATAAACTCATCCCAGTAATGAAAACGTCCGCTGATAAGAGGAGCCACAGGCTCCCAGTTAAGAAGATCATCCGACTCAGAAAGCCATATAGTTGTGCCTGAAGATGGGCCATCAGAATGGCGAGCCTTATTTGGTCGATCCATTCTTAAGTACTTACCCTTAACTTTTTCAGGAAACAGAACTCCATTACGTATGTCTTCGTTAGAAGCTATCCCGAGAAAATCGAACTTCTTAAAATCATCCGTTTTCCCAACACCTAACTGGCATCCACCTTCCATATCCATGGCAAACATAACATAATATTGCCCCTCTATGCAGGATAATCTTGCATCATAGATATGATAAACCTTCTCTTTAATATTTTCCAAACCCCTGAAATGGACAATCTCATTATCAACTTTAAAATCAACTCCATCTTCACTCTCAGCCATAACAAGAAAGGTTTCTCTCGACCGGGCCTGTGTCCTGAGCATCATCAGGTATTTTCCATTGAACTTAATTGCTCCGGGGTTGAATACTGAGGTAGCATCTATCAGCTGTGGCGAAATATCCGGGACTTCATCTCTCGTTAGAATTGGGTTATCTGGGTGTCTGTACATTTTATAAGTAATTTATAATTCTTTTCTTCCTAAAGTTACTATCACTTTGCAATTTTTCTTATCGGAGATAGGTAAAATGTTTCCATCTATCAAACTCTGATCAACAACAATAGATTTTACACCGCTTTCGACATTATCAGGATTAAGGACTTCAATTTCATAGCTGGTTCCCCTGAATATTCTTTGGGCTTTAAATCCTTTCCATTCGGAAGGTATAACAGGGTTTATCTCCAGTCCATCGTAGTGTGGTCTTATTCCAAGAATATAATCGAAATTTATCCTGAACATCCAAGCTGCTGTTCCGGTTTGCCATGAGTGGCTGGTTTTTCCTGGTTGGCTATGCTCATTACTAGTAATATACTGAGAGTACACATAGGGTTCAGCCACAAAGATGTCTGAATCCACCCTGTTGGGCAGAAGTTTACGATAATAATCATAAGCCATATTGCCTCTTCCCAGCATACATTCGGCCTGAATAAGCCAGGCAGTAGGATGGTTAAAAATGGCACCATTCTCCTTTTTTCCCCAAACACAGCGTGTTATAAGGCCAATATTCGGATCTATTTCGCGATAGGCAGGAGCACAAATTTTGGGCCCATATTCTGTATCCAGGTGTGTTTTCACGCTATCCATGGCAGATAGAAGTTTATCCTGATTTGGTAAACGGGCTATAACAGCCCAGGATTGTGTGTTGAGAAAAATCTTCCCCGCAGCATTTTCTTTCGTCCCGATGCGCTGGTCACCTTTGCCAAATGCTCGTATGTACCATTCCCCATCCCAACAATTTTCTTCAACAGCCTGATGAAAACGATCGCGGACATCAATAATCTCAATTAGCTTATTTAGCATAGCAGCATAAAACATTTCACCCCATCCGCTTTCGCCTCCATCATCTCCACCAATATAATCAAGAGTATCATTCCAGTCACCTCTACCAAAGATTGGAAGACCATGTTTACCGCGGTTATTATCAGCATAATACACAACCGACATCATATGCTCGAGTATAGTACCCTTTTCACCACCAATAAAAGGCTCTACATGATCCAGAAAGCCCAGTTCACCCGTCTCCTTAATATACTCAGTTACTGCCAGAATAAACCATAGAGGATCATCACAATGCTTGGTAAACTCACCCTGCCCATCCTCGTGGAAATGGTGATAAACCTTACCATCAGTCTGCATCTGTCGTGCCAGCAGGTTTATCCTCGACAAAGCCAGCTCGGGGTGTGCAATCGTCACAGCAATGGTATCCTGAGCTGTATCCCTAAATCCAAATCCCCGACCAATACCCCAATAGTAAAAGCTGGTCACTCTTCCTACATCAAAAGCAACTTTTGCCTGATAAGGCGTCCAGTAATTCATGAATATATTCACCTCACGGTCAGGAGTCTCAACAGAAGTATGGGCGAAAAAACGATCCCAATGATCCTTTACAAGCCGTAAAGCATTCTCTACCGCATAAACATTATTGTATCTGGATAAAAGTGCCGAATGACTAAGAACAAATGACTGAAAGTCTATGTTTTCTTTTTGAATGACACCAAGAGAGAAAATCACATCTACTGATTCCCCCGGCTGCAGTTGCAAATCAATTTTCAAAGCGCCTACAGCATTTCCATAATCGGTATCCTGCGAGCTTAGCTGTCCTTGCTCAATCCCAAGCGGATTATTTTCGTTTCTATATAATCCAATAAATTTCTCTCTAACTGTCTCATAGGATGCTACTGGCTTATTAACCGTGAAATATGCCCATTGATCCCACTCTTTATTTTCCTGTTGCTGGGTCCCTTTTGATTCTGTTACCCAATAAGTTTTTGTAGCAAATAAGCTATTCCGATCCCTATCAAAAAGGACCCGGTTAAAGTGTTGATCATCACATTGATTAATCAGATCGACCATAGCATGCCCAAGTGCGAACTCCACATATCCATAAACCGACAAATTTCTCACCTTATCAGATTTATTGGTCAGGATTGATTTCCAAATTTCCCGATTATCATCAAGAGGAACAAAATATAGTAGTTCTGATTTTATTTCTTCGAGCTCCGACTCAACTCTGGTGTAGCCAAAACCGTGAGCCACCTTATAAGCTTTTGGATCTCTGTTTGTAGGTTGCCATGTGAGACTCCAAACCTCACCGCTATCATTATCCTTGATATAGATATATTTTCCCGGCCTATCATATGGCACATCATTGATCCTGTACCTTGTAATTCGTCCATGCAAAGGTGATTTTATATAACTGATTCCACCTCCATTATTGCTTATAGAAGAAAAATACTTGCCGTTATATAAATAGTTTATCCAAGGGCTTGGTGTATCTTGTCTATCAATTATATACTCCCTGCCATCCTTGCTAAAATCTCCGTAATTCATTTTTCTGCTATTTTTCCTTTTTTTCTACGTAACCCGAATC
>CAYUNU010000148.1:0-8140 GCA_964446195.1 uncultured Porphyromonadaceae bacterium
AACATATTTTTATGAGTCTATTTCATTTCGGCAAGAACCAAAATAGGATTGTCATTGAGTTTGCAAATATGGTGAAGATAAGTGAACAAAATAGAACAAGCTGTTCCTATACTAGCCTATGAAATAGGCGATGTCCAGTTTTTTTTGAAAATAAAACGACTACCCATTGATCTAACTCTCCAAGCCATCAAATTTCCTTTTTCTGATGGGTTGAATTTTTGTTTAGAATCTTCGCTCGATCTATATGCTAAAGCAACCACTCCAATTACTGATTGCACTGGTATTAAGCCCCAACTTCTTGAGTCTAATAGACTTGATAATGTGATCCAAGTTTATTTTAGAAATCGAGTTTTTAAGATAAAATTGCTACTCACCACCTGACAAAGCCCAGTTTTTTTGTCTTCTCTCCCAGGCAAAGAGAATCATGGGTAATTCGATCAAGGGTCATGTTGTCTTTTGTGGCTGTACGAAGCATGGTGAAAAGACCAAATCCATTGGTGATATTTCCTTTAGGAGGTAAGACCAAGTCTCCTGCATTTTTGTAGGTTTCAATATAATACCTAAAATATTGATCCCCAGATTGAAATATGAGGTCGAGAGAGGTAAACTTCCTTACAATAGAATCGCTAATAGGCTTGATATTGGATGCAATCTTGTTGAAAAATAGATCGGCATAGAGATAGTCAGTTCTGCCAACTTCAAATTCTATATCCTTCCTTAAACAAAAGGTATCCGAATGATTAACCCAAACGTCTTCGAACTGCTGGTAACGGAATATACAGACTAGGTCACAATAGGCAGAACCAGGCCCTGGGCTGATTCCGATTTTATACCTGTCAGGATAAAGAGAGATCTGACGATCCCATTTGGATTTGACTATTGGCGGCCCGACAACGCCAATCTTAGAAAAAACGGGACTCGACATTCCTGGAATGGTAATCATTAATCTGTATTGAGTAAATCGTTGAAAGAATGTGCTAATAACTTCAGATTCATAACAATATCCAGGTGCTTCAGCAAAAATGCCTGGTTTTTTTACTTGGTTGGTAAGCTTGAATTGGGTATCCCAGACTTTGTACTGATCTATCCATCCTTCTAAATTAATATTAGCACTATCATAATGAACCAACTCAGGGTTACGGGCCATATCGTAAACACTGGATGTATCTGCAAAGGATTTCGTGAGTGTTAGGTAAATAAAATCATCATCTGGATTCAATTGTAAATAGACAACTGGAATCGGATCAATCGGATCAATGAGATCGAAATCATGAGAACAGGAAGGCAAAAACAATAAAACAATTACAGTATAAAAACAAAGCCGTTTCATTCAATGTATCTCCTTTATCATTAATCTTTTACGCATCTAATGGAATAGTATTGTATACGTTCACCAGGGCTCTGATGTTCATACCAGAATTGCCACCCATCGCTATCAAAACTACAAAAATATGGACTAAAAAGATAGTTTTCAATAGTATAGCTAGATGACCAGAAACCAGCTTTAGTATCTATAGGGTAAAGTAAATCTATACCCTCGAATGCACCTTGAGTTCTGCGTCCTCCATTTCTGAGGTCAAGGTTAAGGTTCGAGAGGCCTTCACTGCTATAATAACGAAGAGAATATGGTTTTGGATATTGTATAAATAGCTCTTTCCATTCATTGTATGTCGGAAGGTGCCATCCATCTGGACATATTCCTTTCAAATTTGTAACCTCGTAATTCATAGCTTCACGCCAAAGATATATCCCCCCAGTGGTATCAAGTGATTCGTTATGGAGGATTCTATACATTTCAACTGTACCGTTATCGGTTTGCTCGATATCTGTTGATATAACCGTTCCATAATGAAGGTTCTCTGCCATCCACCAGCTATCATTGATTTTGATGATTTTGTATTGATTGCCATCCCGACCGTCATATAGTGTGTCGATGTCCATATTCTCCCCAAAAACTGAAACAGAATCTTTAGCTGTAGCAGTATTACCATTGAGATCTTTAACTTGAACCAAAACACGATATGAGCTAGGCTGTTTATACTTATATGCGATACTTTTGTTACTTGAGTATTCAGTGTCCCATACTCCGTCTCCATCAAAGTCCCAACGATATTGCAATGCCAGAGGGTAATTACGGTCATCCACAGAACCTGCCGCACTAAAATCAAAAAAGATGGAAGTGTCACCAATTGAAGGAAACACTTCCATAACAGCAGTAGGGGCCAAATTTACCTTAGTACAGTAAATGAATGTAAATATGGTTATAAAAAAACCTAGCCAATAAGTTGAAACTAATCTTAGTTTAAATTTCATATAGTTAATTAAGAAAGGATATAAAACCTTCTAAAACTCATTTAAATAATTTGCCTATATAGACCCTGAAGGTAATATAATCAAATAATTTGATGAAGCATTTTCAATTCTATCTATTCTCTATGTTATGTAAGTTTTCAGAATTCTTAGGAAACGGTGGGGGATCCCCTCCCTGTTTTAGGCCATGCTGTATCAGGGATTGACTAGATCGTTATAATAGAATATCATCCTAGACAGAAAGTCACCATAGTAAGTTATATCTGCATCTGCATCGTCTGATTCCATGCTGCCTATTAAGCTCCAACTGGAATAGCTGTACCACTTAACATAAACATATGCTGTAATTCCGGAACTATAAGAGAATTTACCTGACATATTCCAAACTGATGAAACGTAAGGACTATAAACAATATATTCGGAAGAAGAACCCGTTTCTGGCCAATAGATGTCACCTGTACAATAAATCTTAAGGGCATAACATGTAGGTGGATCATAAATATCAATCATTGTATAATCAGGTACCGGTATTGGAAGAGGAGTTGAGGATCCAGATGAAAAGCTTGAAACAAATAAAACCATCAAGCATAAAGTTAATAAGCTTATTGTCTTTTTCATTTTTGTAATAGTTTAAGTTTATAATTACTTAGCCCCCTATTAATCGGACTAATTCAAATTGCAACTATTTATATTGAACATGTTTTACAATTATCTCCAACCCTAATCAAACGTTCTCGGCCAGGCTCAACTGGATTGGCAATGAACCTGGCTTTTTAAGAGGAACTTAGTACTACGTTTCATTGGTTAATATTAAATGATAACTCAAAGATCAATATCACATCTCTATGCATATACCAGCTGCCAAACCAAAATATTAATGGTTTTTAGAAATATTTTTTAATGATTTTTGTAACCCGCTGATTACCTGAGAGAAAAAATGTATTATTGAATTGGAGAATATTGTTGTAGAGACGCAAATATGCGTCTCTACAATCTGTGTTTGAAAATATAACGGAAAAATATTATTAGTGGAACCGCAAGTATAATCCATAAAAAAGCCATGCTTTTTTCATTTTCTTCTTGCTGCCCATGGATCATGGTGCCAGCCCAATAATGAGGATGATCCATCCCGTCAGGAGCATTTTCCAAATAAGAAAGTTTAGCTTTTCTCAAAGATTTAGCAGTCTTGTTGAAGCCCCCATTAACATAGAATTCTGTGGCAATTTTTGAAGAAGACTCTTCAGAAGCCATCCAGTAGTTTTCAATAACCTGCCTGGCACCGGAAAGCAAATAGGCCAAACCAAGGCTCATAATTCCCTCACCGGAGTAATAAGGCCCTAATCCGGTTTCACATGCATTTAAATAAACACTCTTCCCTTTGGCATTATCGGATAATATATGCTGCCAGTCAATTCCATTTTCCAACTCTGATTCATTGAAATCCTTATCGTTGATATAGGCATGACCATCGAAGTGCATGGATTCATTACCCTTTTCTATACTTTTTTTCAATGAATAAATTGAAGACAAATAAAAAACCGGATTTCCCTTTAATAGATAAGGAAGATCCCTAAATGACCCTTTTGTTAAATAACTATTCCTTTTTTCATCATCAGACAGTAGTATTTCAAAAGGCAAACCCAACAAGTCACCATCCGCTTGTATAAATAGAGTTTTACCAGGTTTAATACAATCAATAGGTTCAATTAAAATAGTATTCAGGTAGATTGCCAGCTCAATAAACTCATTGAATTCAAATCCATTATATGAACCCGATCTGGTTGTATAGAGTAAACACTTAAAGTCAATAATGTTATTTAGTAATTCATCAGTCTTCTGGATCCTGAACTCCTGGTATTTTGTACCATGCACCACCATCACCCTGAAAATAGAATCCTGATCGTGGTAACTTAGTAAAGAATGCCCTTTAAAAGCTTTCAGAATTTTTTTGGACTGGCTAAATTTCAATTCATGAATAGGCGAATAACCAAAGGCAGAATCAAGTTTTATCTTATCCATACTATATTCCTGAAGAAGGTCAATTAAGGGATCGTCGGCATGGTTGTGAGAAGAGAATTTCTCGGATGCGCTATTATAGTTGGTCAAGGCCTGACGGGACTTATATAGATTCCTGCTCAAATCCTCGATAGATGGGAATAGTTCTGTTATCCGGGATGCAAGATTACGTGCATATAATGATAGTTTTTTTGCCTTATCTGAGAATATCAAAGCTTGCACAAAATATTCTTCATCCATGCTAAGTTGGTATAAACAAAGCGACACCTCAACAGCCATATTATAGACTGGCCTGGCAATTTTCGCCAATGTAAACCCCGACTCCCCAGCTGAATAATACTGCATCATAAAAAGGATTCTGTCTTCAGCTTTCTTCAGATCCTCCAAGGAAGCTTTTAAAGAATGTATTCTTTCTTCCTTTTTCATTTGGGCATTTTGCTCATACGAGTATCCAGCCCTGGACAAATAGCTTTTTATCAACAGTATCTCATATTCTGATGGACGAATTTCAAGACTATCAGGGCTAAGATTATAAATAACCTGGTCAAAGAGCACCAAGGCAGATTCCCTATTTTCTGTTATTAACAAACCATCGCCCAAATATAATTTCGTCCTCAGTGTTTCATAATGGTTCTCTCCATAGTTTTCACGATATAATTGCAAAGCTATTGTAAAGTATTTACAGGCAATTTCTTCATTCCCTTTCTGCATCATATACAACCCGTAATTTCTGTATGGAAGGTATTTGTCGAATTGATTGTTGGAAAAACTATCAGTTGAAATATCAAATAGTATTGGAAAAAGACTGTCAGCTGCAACAAAATTACCTGTTTTAAAAGCAGCCAAAGTTATATTGTTTAATACAGCTCCTTGTACACTTTTATCCGGATTATAACTATCCTCAAGAAGAGTTCGACATTTATCAAAACAAGCGTCATAATTATACTTCTCAATATCAAGAGCAGCCAGATTATTCTTGATAGTATAAACGAGTGAATTTTCACCAGCTCCTTCAGCCATTTCCTGTGCAGCTTTACTACATAACTCAGACAACAGAACATCTCCCAATCGCAAATAAGCTTCTGCCTTATACATGTATAAATATGTATAATACTTATCACCACCAGGGAAGTGATTATACTCGCCCAATATCTCATCTGCTTTCTCCAGAGCTTCAATGTGTTCTCCACTCTGAATATTCTCATAAACCATCATGGTCTTATTATATAGGTCTGTAATTGACCTTTCTTGACCTACTAGAAATGTAGGAATAAGAATCATAATCAAGAATGGCAATCGTAGCATAAAGGTTTAGGTCAGGTTTATCATATAAAGCTACTAAGTTTTGATATAATACTATGAATTTATTGGTCGCCAAAAGTTCTGGCAAACTAGGTCAAGAATTTTTTTTAGAAATAAACTTCCAATTCCATTAATATTCTCATATCTCAACTGGTATATACATGATATTTCCATGTTAAACTAAAATTAAACATTATGGAATCAGAGATTCATGTTATCAAAAAAAAAGGAGCTTCGACCTCCTTTCAATCCCAGAAATGGGGAATGTCTATGCCGGTGATGGTGATACTGTCATCCCTCCACCACCTCCTCCTGACCCTCCACTTCCCGATCCACCACCTGGATCAGGTAATGGTTAAAAGCTGCAATATTAGTCCAATCCCACCTTAACAAATCTTAACACGGTGGGATTGGACTTTTGTTGGATTTTAACTACTTTTAGGATGACCAACTTTACAAAATGGCATTAAAAAAGGAAAGCCATCCAAATACACTTGAGCTGATCAGGTCGGGCGATAAAGAAGCTCTGGACTTGGTCACCCCCCCCCCTCATTAAGTTCATTACCAGTCAATTAAAACAGGCCGGTTGTTTTTCCAGAGAATTACGGGACAATGTCTTCAATGATACTATTTATGACCTGATGAGAAAAGAAGGCACATTATCCGAAATAATTGATCCACTTCCCTACCTGATTGGGATGGCTAAAAACATTATAAAAAGATATGTTGAAAAAGGAAGGGTGGATTATAGACCGCCTGAATCATTTGAGGAATATCCGGACCTCGACACTAATCCTGAAGAGGAACGCGAAGGTATAAAGAAATGCATGGAATCAATAAAAACATTAAGCAAACAACTGCCAAAAGCTCAAAAGGAAATATTTGAAGACTTATATTTGAATGGGAAAACGCCTGCTGAAATATGCAAGAAAAGAAATTATAAATCATTAAAAACTTTCTCTTCAATGAGATCACAGACCATTAGGGGATTACTGAAATTAATCGAAGAAAGTGATAACCACAATGAGCTTAAATACTGGCCAAGACGAAGGCAAAAAAAGAAGAATAATGACAATAAACAACAATAACACCGGCCCGCTAGAAAATCTATTGGATAGAATTTCTGAAATGGAACTCGATTCGCGCCGGCAGGAAAAATACGACAAGCTGGTAGCAGCTGCACGGCGAAAAAACCGCCTAAAGAAAAGATGGTTGACTGGAATAGCTGCTGTAACAGCTGCAGCTTGTTTTACAGCCATAATAATCATAACTACTTCTGCGGGCAAGCCAGAAAGCGGTGAATTATTTCAATCATTCTATTCTCCACATGAATTCCCTGTGGAATACCGGGGCTCAGATCCACTTAATTCAAACTTTCTCGAAGCTATAAGGCTTTACAGCGAGGGTAAAGCCGACCAGGCTGAAAAGCGACTGGAACCCATTTTGGCTGAGGACATAAATAATCCTGATTATATGCTCCTAATGTCGCAGATTCTGATGGAGCAGGAAAAATATGATTCATCAATCGTTTACTTGAAACGGCTTATTGAATCCGGCGGGTCATACGAAAGAACAGGATTGTGGTATTTGGCTCTATCCTATCTGGCTATGGAGGACAAAGATAAATGTATTGAGGCTTTGGATTCGATTATTGACTTCAGAGACAACGGGCTTCCAAAACAAGCTATGAAGCTGAGGCGGAAGCTTAGGAAGATTTTTATTTAATGGATCTCATAATCCTCGAAACAGGGGTTTTTGATTTATTTTTGGAAAAGAGTAAAAAAGTTGCCTTTCCAATAATAGCTGACTCTGGAACCGGACCAAAATAACGGCTATCTATACTTCTAAGCATGTTATCACCCATAAGGAAATAGAAGTCGCTTTTAAAAGTATAAGTGTTACTCTTGGAAATTGTTGGTCTATCACAATAACCATAAAAATTGACGGTATCATTTTTCGCAACGATCTTCATGTAAAACTGAGATTGCAAAGTATCAAGTTGTATTTGCATGCCTTTGAAAGGAATAATAAATGGGGAAATATTTTGTGGATCTAAAATTATGGCTTTAGATTTTCGATGTGTTTGTTGATCAGCGGGAAAGATAGAGTTCACAAGATCTTTTGGTGGATTATATATCAATTTTCTATTAATATATACTAAACCTCTGTTTATTTCAATTGTATCTCCTGGAGTTGCCACACATCTTTTAATATAAACATCGCCATTCTGAGGATGATTGAAAACTATGATGTCATTTTGTTTTATTTTGGAGAATCCTTTTAATCGGGAATAATTCCATATTTTCTCAGGATTATTTTTCTTTCGAGCCAACCAAAAAAGGGAATTAATCCATGGAATCTCATATGGAGATTTTGGAAGCTTGGAACCATAGGATAATTTGTTCAACCAAACAATATCTCCAGGATATAAGGTTGGTCTCATAGATATGGACTCAATTGTGTAAATCCCAAAAACAAACACGCCTCCAGCAATTGTAATTAAGATTTTCTT
>CAYUNU010000149.1:0-996 GCA_964446195.1 uncultured Porphyromonadaceae bacterium
CCCAATATGCCCATAAGGTTATTTTCATTTGCCCTATATGAGGATTATGGTTTTTTTAATGTCGGTTGGGGACTCAAAAATACAACAGAAAGTTCAATACAGATAAAGGAGGTATATGTTCTATCCGAAGGACAAGTTTATGAGGGAACTAATGTATCTGATGGTTTTGCCATGGTGGATGGTTTCAGCGGAGGAGAACCACTTGAGTATGGGCGCAGAATGTATTCACCGCTTACACGCTCCAATGCTTTAAAATCACGTAATAATATTCTTTTAACTTTTACCGAAGAAGCCACGAGGCATACTCTGCTTTTAGGTGGTTTGACCTATAATGATTTTGAAAAGTTTGCTACTATCCAGCAAGCTCGGAAAGTTGAACTCAATAAAGGAAAAGATGGTAAAAGCAGTCTTCTATGTTACCTTAATCTCCCTGATGACAGAACTGATGAGGCAAAAGAAGGTGAAACTCTTACTTTGATAAAGGGAGAAAAAAAACGAACATGGCAATATGTTGAGTTTCGTTGTGAGGAAACTGCAACATCTGTAATGGAACCAGGCAGTATTTTGATTGAAGCTGAAAATCTTAATGTTGATAGGGCATACTACCTGGGTTTTTCCTGGTGGAGAAATTTGTGGCATGGGAACAGACCTGATCTTTGGCAATCTGTATATTTTGAGTATAATCATGACGGTCGACTTGTGAGGCTGCCAATATTGGAGGACCATCTTATGCCTCGTTTTGATGGACGAAAAAAGGATGATGTTGAACAACTTGAAGTGCCTGTTCCGGCGGAAGTTGTTAGAAACGGTCAGTTTCGTATTGTAGTGGAAAAACCAAAAGGAAGTACTCATGATATTAGTGATGAGAATGTTTATCTGAGTGAAGTATGGTTACGTGATGGATCATATGAACCTTTGTTACCTTCTGTACCTACTCCTTTGGGTGCTTGTGAAAGGCCACGATGTGAGGAATCCTCCGGTCGTAGGCTGAGCCTA